>JAKAAT010000063.1 GCA_021802205.1 Thermoplasmata archaeon | reverse complement strand
ACTGGTTATGGAATGGATTTATACAGGAAAATATTTAGATAATGTTTTGCTAAACTTATTATGATTTATAAAAGGATTTAATGCAATCACAGATATATTGTTTCATCATCTGATAATTTGGTAGTGCGTGGGAAATTGATTCAATATAGCAAGCATATTCCTTTAATTAAATACCCAAAGGAGGGATTGGGAATATAGCTCAGTAAATTTTTCTAATATACCAATATACGGCACCACTGAAATACCCCAGTTCCTTTCCCTGTATTCTGTACCATTTAACTCTATGCTGTTTACGTGTTGATTTACGCCACTACCTTATTTTATGATGATGTCATTCCGGTTCATCCTTCGGGATAATTTATATTAAATTCGCTCCGAAACAATTATCTTTATATTATTATATAGACACAATATGGATAAAATTGCAGCTATTGTTCTGGCGTCAGGCAAAGCCATGAGATTTAAATCAAATAAACTTCTATATGAGGTAAACTCAAAACCCATTATATATTATGCGATAGATAATGTTGCAAGGTCTAATTTCCAGCAGCGCATTATAGTATTGAGGAGCCCAGAAATATCAGATTATTCAGAGCGATTTGGGTATAAAGTTGTGTGGAACAAAGATTACGAAAATGGCATGTCATCTTCAATTATACATGGAATTGAAAATGTTTCTCCTGACATTGAGGCAGCTATGATTATCCCTGGAGATATGCCACTACTCGATAGTAACACATTTAATGGATTAATAGAGCATTTTAAATCCTCAGGTAAGGGCATATCTGGATTTGAATATAATGGAACTATAATCAGCCCTGTAATATTTGCCAGAAAATATTTCAGTGAACTTAAGGAACTCAGTGGAGACAAAGGTGCAAAATCAATCATTGTGAAACATTACGGTGATTTTTCTCATATGATAATTTCTGGAGACTTGCTTATTGATATAGACACCATGGATGACGCTTTAAAATTTAAAAACTTAATAGAACATAAAAATTAAAATAATGTACGGCAATAGAAAAACATGAAAATAGCTATCAGGGCTTTGCAGTCGCGTAGAATGCCGTTGGAATCTGCAATGGAGTACATTTCCTCTTTAAATTTTCCCGAAAATGAAATCATTGTGTTTCCTGAGAAATTTATAACTACAAAAGTAGACATGAATTCACTTGGCAGTCTACTGAAGTCTATTAAAATAAAAAATACAATTATACTGGGCAGTCTTTCATATGTTGACCGGTTTGTATATAACAGGTCTTTCCTGATCCGGAATAGAGAGATAATCGGTTGGCAGGATAAAATAAATTTATATAAGGCAGAAAGCACAAAATATACATCGGGCAACCAGCTAAAACTGTTTAATATTGAAGGACTTAAAATTGGCATACTGGTATGCTACGATCTGGATTTCCCCGATTATGCAAGGATACTTTTCAGGAAGCATTGCGATGTTATTTTTAATCCTTCCCTGATCAGAAGAGATTTCCACAGTGAATGGCATCTCTACGTTAAAACAAGGGCACTTGAAAACAGGATACCAATTATTTCTGTAAATTCAATTTCAGATGATTTTCAGGGAGACTCAATAGTGGTGGCACCGGAAGAAGGAGTAGGGGGTGTTAGAATAAATGCCGTCACATCAAAATGTGATGATATTGTATATCAATTCGATACATCAGATTATTCAAAAGCAAGAGAGCAGAGGTTGCGTGAAGAAAACCTCAATATACAGAATGTAAACTTCCTTGAAGCTCCAGAATAAGTTAAAAGTATTGCATATTTATGTTAGGTTTTTATTTTATGCTATTATAACCCTATATGGATTTTAAATTTGAAGGGGAAAATATAAAACACAAACTGGTAGATATGGGCCTGTACAGGGAACTCATAAATTACGATACTGTTCTGGAACCGGGAAAAATTTCAACCGGTTACAGCTATCCCATTAAAGCCTTCGAGAAATTTCTGGGTTATTATGACAATTACTACAAAATTGCAAATAATCCCTCCACATCATTTAACACGGATTTCTCATTTGTCTACAGTGCCTGCATGTACACTAAAAAAGACAACTCTGACATGGTTATTCTTGATGGAAAACCTGCAACAGGATATGTTGATAGGTATGAAAAACCACTTGAAATATTCAGAAAAAATACCGGCATAAGGGGCAGCTTTGTATTCAATATTAAAAGATATAGAAAATACAGTGAAGCTAAAGGCTTAAGTGAATCTTCCGCCGTGGCATCCGCTGTTGCCAGAAGTTTGATAAAGAATGTTTTCGGTGAAATGGCCGCTAAGGATGATAGTTACGTATCCCGCTATGCAAGGTTAGTATCCGGATCCGGTACAAGGGCAGCAATTAATGGGCCATCCATATGGCTGTCTTATCCGGGAATGCAGGAACAGAATTCATTTGCTGTAAAGATTCCAGCTGATGTTGATAAAATAAACTATGCCATATTTCCTAAAAATATAGATTACCAGACCTCTAATGCACATTCTGAAGCTGTACAATCAATATTTTATAATTCCTGGTTAAATGAGAAATATAAAAAATTAAATGAAATTATTGATGGAGGGTTTAACATTGAACTGATGATGAACCGTGCAATGGAGGATATGTATGCACTTAATTCTGTGCTTCTATCAAGGGGAAATGTTATCCAGACAGCCGAAAGCATCAGTTTATTGAAGAATTTTATAGAATTTTCAAAAAAGCATGAGGGAATTTATATAACAGGTGACACTGGCCCTTCATTAATGGTTATGTCTGCGGATAAATCACTTTTAAACCAGTTCCTTGAAACAGTAGATGATTTAAAAATAGTAGGTTCCCACCACCCCAAAGACCATAAAAAAAGGGAAAATGAATTCCGCAAAGAATCAGAAGAATATTTTCAATCAATATAAATTAAATATTCAAAGAATATTCTTTATTCATTTTTGCCAATAACTGTGATAAGAGTTTGACATTATTATTTTTGATTGCCCTGCTAACCATTAATATATCTGTATTGATATTGTAATACTTTGTTTCAGATGAAAGCTGCTTATTTGCTATGCCTTTCAATTCGTGCAGAAGCTGCTCCGATCTGTTCATAATTTCTGCCATCTTCTTCCGCTCTGAATCTACTTTAAAATATTTCTTTACCGCTTCCTTCATTTCTTTTATTTCTTCCTGGCTGTGCTGCATAGTCTCACTTATCTTAATCTCTTTTATTGCACCGGTGTCATTGTCCTTTGCTGATACTGTCAATATGCCATTTTTATCAACACTGTATGTCACATCAATAGCAACTTCCCCCCTGGGTGCCGGTTTTATGCCTGAAAGTGTAAAATGCCCTAGCACAATATTATCTGTGCCAAGTGGCCGTTCGCCCTGGACTACCTTTACCTCTATTTCGCTCTGGTAGTCCCTTATCGTAGTAAAGGGCCTTGTTGCTTTGCAGGGTACCGGCGTATTTGCAGGTATCATGGTAACTACAATATCGTTGCGTGTGACACTGCCCAGCGATATGGGCACAACATCACTAACCTTAATTTTAGATATTTCACCTGTACCCATGCGTATAAATCCTGAGGCTAGTATTGCAGCTCCGGTAGACACAGCTGTGTCAAACTTTCCGTGTTTTACTGCCCTGGTAGAAAGATAGTTTTCAATGGAATGAAATAAAAAAGGAATTTTAGTAGGGCCTCCTGTAATTATAACTGTGTCCAGTTCATTTCTCTTTATGCCTGAATTCAATATAGCCATATCTATGCATCTATAAATTTCAGGCAACATATCAGATACTATGCTATCAAGCTGTTTTGAATCCATAGTATATTTAATTTTTGTACTCCCTAACAGTGAATCCCCTGCTTCATGATTTGAGAGGTAAATTTTCAATTTTTCTGCCTCTTTTCTAAGGTCTGGAGGATATGGGGATATACCATTAGTCCGGAGAAAAGATTTCATCATTTCCTCTATACGCCTATCCATATCGGTACCACCGAGCCCTGTGTTTCCGGATGTCGCAATAACCCTGAAATCCTTCCCCTGTGCCCTTACAATACTCACATCTGTTGTCCCTGAACCCATATCAAAAACCAGTATATTTTTTGCCTCTGCCTTTGATGCACTATTCCAGTAAGATATTGCTACTGCAGCAGGTTCACTGACAAATTGTTTTACCTTTATTCCGGCTATTGCTGCGGCTTCACGTGTAGCATTTCTCTGATTATTGTTGAAATAAGCCGGTACGGCTATTACAGCATCCTTTACCCTGTCATGCATATAGTCTTCAGCAATGTTTTTGACCCTTGCAAGAATAATTGCACTCAGTTCTACAGGTGAATGGAATTTTTCCCCGGTACGGTACAGGTATTCACTTCCCATTCTTGTTTTAAAACCGGAAACGTTTCCACCTGAATATTTCTTGAGCATCTTATCTGCATCAGTTCCGGTAAACATTATATCTGACCCACCAAATGTTATAGAACTTTTCAGGGAACTCCCAGCTTTTTTCCCTGATAGTGGAATTGCAATAGTTTTATATTCGCTCCCGGAAACCAGTGCTACAGCTGCTGATGTGTTACTGGTGCCAAGGTCAATTCCAATGGAAAACATTTATAACACCTTTATATTATACATAAATAGAGATTAATAATATATGCTTTTATAAAGATTGTTGTATGACAGATGGATGACAAAATTTAAGTACAATTACATATTATAAGTACTGTGCATTTAAATGGCATGGTATGAAGTAATTAACGGTTCTGCAGATTCTGTGTATAATAAGAAGCTCTATAGCATTATGGGGCAGAAATTTGGCCTATTCTATTTTAATAAAGAAAATCGTATACATATATTTTTAAACACAAACACCAGATATTCATTTATAAAACAATCTGTTGAACTTGACCCTATTGATGCCATGCCTGTAATGAATCATTATTTTGTTTCTGAAAGCAGGAAAGAAAAGGATTATTATGATACAGGAGTTGAATTTACAAACATAAGGGATGTAATTGAAAAACTTGCTGATGGGCAGGGCATGATGTTCTGGTTTCTGTATTACAACCAGAAACCGGATAAGGATCAGTATGTTCTCCAGGAAGATAAATACCTCGTGAAGATAATCTTCATGCAACGGAATGACAAATATATGAAAAAAAAGCCTGATGAAGATTTAAACAATGTTATCCTTGGAAAGATTCAGGATTGCATCAGGGCTGACATTAACTGGAAAGAGATAAAAGGCAAAAAATATAGCCTGTATTCCGGAAATTTCAGGAAACCACTTCTTGTTGGAAACAAAAAAATACTTTACACCTATAAGGCAAAAATTGAAGATTTCCTGGAACTGGATTACAGCATGAAAGAGCCTAAACTCGCAGCACCACAGCAGACGGCACAGGAATTTATAGATTTTCAGCGAGATGAATCACCTACAGGAATGATACTGGATACAAAGACAGAAGCAATAAATGCTATAGCAGGTGGAGAAAAAACAACACTGATTACTGGACCTGCTGGTGACGGCAAAATTGGCCTGGCTGCAAAAATAATGTCAGGTGCAGAAAAAACCGGCCGGGAAATAGCAATACTGAATACCGGAAAGTTCGACCCGTTCAAAAGTATCATAAACGGAAACTCCAGCTTCAGCATTAAAAGATTTGATATCAGCCAGGAATATTATGACCAGAGAATTGTAGATTCAGCTGCTGATGCGGCTGCTCTTGCCTCTAAACTATGGGCTGCAATAGTTACTGGAACCGAATCACTTCGCAATCCATTGATAGTGATTAACTCAGCTAATGATATTGTCCCCCTATCACCCGGTGGAGTCCCGGCTTATGAAAACGAATTATGGGGCAGTTTTTTCAAGTATTATGATGCTGGAAGCAATGGCATGGGCATAATATTCCTTAAGGATGGGAACCAGGATGCTTTAAGGCTTTACACGGATTATATTCTTAAAGCCTCGAATGAGAGTGAAGGGAACGGATTTGAAATTATTAAAAATTAATCGTATCCGTGGACTTTAATAAATTTTATCCCCAGTTTTCTGGCCATCGTTCCATCAACACTGTTTCTGTCTCCTATTACAACAGAGTCTTTAATATCAATATTATATTTTTTTGCTGCTTCCTCTATCATTCCAGTTCCAGGTTTCCTGCATTTACATCCCTGATCGGGAAGGTGCGGGCAATAAAAGAACTCTTCTATTTTAACGCCATATTTCATCAATTCCTCTGCCAGTTTATTATTAAACGCTTCCATGTCTTCTACTGTATAATACTCCCTGCCAATGCCCGATTGGTTTGTTACCACTATGATAATATAATTTTGATCATAATATTCTTTTAAAATAGGAATTATATCATCGTAAATTTTGAGGTCAGATAATTTATGTGTATATCCTGTATCATAATTCAGGGTACCATCCCTGTCAACAAACACAGCTTTTCTTTTGCCTGCCATTATCGTGGTATCTATAATGTATTAAAATATTTTCCCAATTTCCTTTATTTTTCAAATAGTGATAGCATTATTTTTTATTTATACGGATAACAATGTTTTGCAATGAAAATTAAACATGTAAATGTAAAATTAATTACAAGATCCGGACTATTTATGAAGGATTGGAGTATTCGGCGCAGATAAATCCTGTGTCACCTGCCAGATTTTGCAAAGCCCTCTTCTCTATATGTGTTTTGAACCCTGCTTCCTGCAGCTTTTTCTCTATATCGGCGTAACTGCCTTCATACAGTATCTGAATTCTTTTAAAAATCTTCAGGCTTTCATTGTCCTCAGCCAGCAATTTCTTTATGGAGTTTTCTCCGTCGACTTTCAATACACCGCTGTCAATCCCGTATTTTTCTGCAAGTTCCTTTAGTGATAAGTCCTTTTTCCCACCGCAGTACGTGGCATTTGAAATAACTATTCTTTTTTCCAGATCATTTGCCTTAACATTTTTCATCAGTATTTCGTAGAAAGAGTCTTCAGGAACAGATATGACGTTTTTAGCCTCGTTCAATGTGAAGTATATTGGTGAATCCCCTACTTTACTGCCAATATCCAGTACAATTTCTCCGGCAACCTTTAAAAATGAATATTCATCTGCTCCAAATGTACCGAGGAAATTATGATTCTGGTCCATATTGCACATAAATAGCTGCCCTGATTTATACTTGAAATTCATGCATCCTGGAACAATTGAATTTTCGAATGTGAAGAAATCCAGATTCCCGTTGCACAACCCGTTTTCTACGCAGAGTGCATACAGATAGGTCTTTTGCCTGTTCCAGAAGGAATCTTTACCGTTCCTTGCAATTATCTTTATGTGCTCCTTCTTTGTGGCAAGATCGAGTTTTACATGCCTGTAATTTACATAGGCTTTTTTATAATCTGCCTTATAATTTGTCTGACTCATCTGGGGAGATAGAATAAATGCTTATAAATTTATATTTGCTTTTGAGGCAACAATTAACGTTTATTTTAAATATCAGGAAAAAAACAGATATCACTGGTGATTTTTCCCTTATTGATACACAAATACAGGCTGAAACCTGTATACGAAATCGATAGGTTGATTTAGAAAAATAGCATATTATCCATATGATTGACATTACTGATAAAAATACAGTTAAGCGTGAGGCTATGGCTACCGGAACAATAAAACTGAATAAAGAAACAATAAAACTTATACGGGAAAAGCAGGTAAAGAAAGGAGATGTCATAGAAACTGCTAAAATTGCAGGTACCATTGCGGTTAAAAATACATCGGGGATGATACCATATTGCCATCCGGTGCCTGTAATGTCCATAGATTTCAATTTTGAGGTTGAGGATTCAAAAATTGTTGTAACCTGCAGGGTAAAGGCAATTTACAGGACAGGCGTGGAAATGGAAGCAATAAATGGGGTGCAGGTTGCTCTTCTAACTATATGGGACATGGTTAAATATCTGGAAAAGGATGAAACTGGCAACTACCCGGATACATCCATCGGCAATGTTGCTGTGGTATACAAAAGAAAAGGTGATGCATATACATCATGAGGAGCATGAATACAATCTCAGGTACAGAATAATCACTGTATCGTCATCAAGGACTAGTGATACAGATATTTCCGGTGATAAAATGGAGAGTTATATTGGCAACAATTCTTCCAGGTCACTTGTCAGGGACGATGAGAAGGAAATACTCTCAGAGTTTTTCCTCAATTATGGCGATACTGATATTTTTATATATATCGGGGGAACAGGGGTTTCCCGGCTTGACAGGACATCACTGGCACTGAGAAAAATAGCTGATAAGGAAATGCCTGGATTCGGCGAACTATTCAGGCAAAAGTCGGGTGGCGTATTCCCATACTTATCCGATGCTTCACTATTTATCTACAGGGAGAAAATAATATTTACACTTCCGGGGTCTGCAGATGCCCAGGAAATAGCATATAGTATAATAAAAGAGATGGTCCCGCATCTGTACCACGAAATAACTAAGGAATAATTTTATTAACAATTCGCCAATTGTATTTTTATGAAATTTATAGATTTGCACGAGGATATTGCTTATTCTTCCATGTACGGGGATGTTATTCACGGAAAAGGTCAATCCGGGATAGATATGCTAAAAAGATTCCCGGGCTCGATTATTTTTTCGGTAGTTTTTCCCCATGTCAATATGCAGTATGGTGAAGAATATGGAACATCAATACCTAATACAACCCTTGCATACCAGCAATTCAATTATTACAGGGAAATATCTAAAAAATATGGAATTAACCTTATAGAGGGAAATAAGCCCGTGGATTCGGAATTAAATTTTTTACTATCTATGGAAGGAACTGACATTTTAAACAGGCCGGAGGATA
>JAKAAT010000062.1 GCA_021802205.1 Thermoplasmata archaeon | reverse complement strand
GTTTCGAATTTAAAATTTGTAGTATTATATAGAAGATTAAAATAACCTTTTTATGGGAAAGGTGTACATAGTTGGCTGTGGACCAGGAAATATAGATATGCTCACTGTAGCTGGTGCAAAGATAATAGCCATGGCAGATACCTTAATTTACGACCACCTTATTAATCCAGAGATACTTGATATGGCAAAACCCGGGTGCAATAAAATTTACGTGGGGAAAAAGCCCTATGTTAAAAGAATATCACAGGAAGAAATTAATAAAATATTAGTCAGCGAATCCCTGAAAGGAAATACTGTGGTAAGGCTTAAGGGTGGAGATCCATTTTTATTCGGACGCGGGGGAGAGGAGATCGAGGAACTAATAAGGAATAACATAGAATACAAGATTGTCCCCGGTGTGTCAGCCCTGATTTCTGTGCCTGAATTTGCAGGAATACCACTAACACATAGAAATGTGAACCACGGAGTGATAGTTACCACGGGAAACAGCATTGAGAATCTGAGCATTCCATACTGCCAGAAATCTACATGCAGCATGTACACACTGGTGATTTTCATGGGAGCCTATAATTTGAAAGGCTTAATAGAAAAACTCCTGTTATCGGGCTATAGCAATGATACGCCTGTAGCGGTTATTGAAAATGGAACTTACAACCATCAGAAAACATTCACAGGCACACTGGAGGATATAGATTATACATACAATGGTTCTCCGTCAATTATTGTTGTTGGAAATGTTGTTAATTATCACAGTGATTTTCAGTTTATTGAAAATCGAAAATATTCAGGTAAAATTGTAACGGTATTTTATGATTTTTACCTGCCATCTACGGAATGCCTTGAAAATAAAGGATTTACTGTATATAAAATAAGGGAATCACAAATATTCCGTGAAAAAATAGATGCTAAGTATTTATCGGGGAAAAATATAGCATTTGAGGGCAAATATGTGGAAACGGTTTTGGAATTATTCAAATCCTCCATGTTAGATTTACGAAAGATAGGGGAAATTGCAACTGACCGAATAGGAAAGGAATTACTTAAATCATATGGGATTTTCGATGTCAAAGATATTTCAAAAATAGATAGCTCGTATACAAAACTAGCAGATGGCAAGGGTGATGATGTACCTATAGCAAGGCTTAGAAAGGCTAACTTCAATGATTATATTCAGGATTACATTGAAAAATCTGATCTGATAGTTCTGGCCGGCACATCGAATTCCATTCCAGAGGATATAAAAATCTCCAGAAAAATTCCGGTAATAAGATTGGAGTATCCATATGACAATATGGATGGAAGAATTATGTCGTTCTTTGGAGGGTGTTATGAAGAGAATTAACGTTGTAGGAGTTTTCCCTGGAAGGATACCTATACAAGAGACTATTGAGTGCATAAACGACAGCGATATAATATTCTCCGGCGCCCGTAATATGTATCTTTTTAAAAGTTCTGGTAAGACTATGGTTAAAATTGGAGAATTCAAAAAATTCCAGGAGGATTTGACATCTGCATATAACGCCGGCAAAGTGATAACCGTAATAGCCACTGGAGACCCTCTATTTTATGGTATTGGGAAGTATATTACTGACAACTATAAACCAGATGAGGTTAATATTATTCCCGAAGTCAGTTCAATCCAGGTTGCACTTTCCAAAATTGCACTTGATTCCACGGGGATCTGCACTGTTAGTCTCCATGGAAGGCCATTAAAGGGATTGGCTCAAAAAGTACGCAATAAAAATAAAGTCTGTATATTTACAGACAACATAAATACGCCCCGGATCATAGCAAAATACATGGTAAGGTTTGGGCTGACATCATACAGAGCACATATATTCGAAAACCTAGGATATGAAAACGAGAGAATATCAAGTTTCTCTATAAATGAATTGGTGGATAGAGAATTTGAACCCCTGAATCTTATAATACTTACATCAGAAAACAATTATAAAATATCAATACCGGATGATGATATGTTTGTCAGGTATAAGGGAAATATTACAAAACAGGAAATAAGGAATATTTCACTTTCTGATCTGGAAATAAATGATGGAGAAACGTTATGGGATGTCGGTTCAGGTTCAGGATCTGTAGCAATAGCGGCATCATTCCAGAACTGGAATGGAGATATTTATGCGGTAGAGAAAAGCACGGAACTCTGTGGAAATATACAGACAAATATGGAGATGTGTGCAACCGATATAAATATTATAAATGGAATGGCACCAGATGCACTTCATGATCTTCCTGATCCAGATTGCGTTTTTATAGGGGGTTCTTCAGGCAAAATTATGGACTTAATGGATTATTCATATGCTAGAATGAGAACAAATGGAAGATTAGTTATAAATATAACAACCATTGAAAATTTGGAGAAGGCAATTGATTATATTGAATCCAGAAATTTGAAGGCGGAAATAAGGCAGATAAACATTTCCAAACTTATGCCTGTGTCAAAATACAAAAGATTTGTCCCCATGGATCAGATTTATATTATAAAGGTGGTCAAGAACGAGTAATTTCACTGTTGTCGGTCTTGGGCCTGGAGATCCCGAGCTTGTGACTATGAAGGGATATAAGGCTCTGAATGATGCGGATATAGTATTCTATCCTAAAACATCATTGAACTCGGCAGAGAATATATTACTAGCACTGGGAATTAACAGAAAAAAACTGAGACCAATGGAATTTCCCATAGGAAATACAAATTTAACAGAGCTCTGTGCAGGATACGGAAAAATGATCATGGAAGCATCCCGTACGAATATTAAATCCGTATATGCCGTGGAGGGTGAGCCCATGTTATACAGTACTTTTCTTGATATAATGCCATTTCTTAATATAGAATACTCAGTAATTCCGGGAATCAGTTCCATGAATGGGATTTCCGCTGCCATGAGAATTATTCTGGCAACAAAGGATGAGCCATTACAGATAATTCCGGCTATAAAGGATTACAGGTACATGGAGGAAAGAATAATGTCCATGTCTAATACGGTTATATTCAAGGCTATAAAAGCGAAGGATATAATTAATGATATTATAAAGAAACATGGTATAAAGAACTATTTCATCATGAGTTATGTGTCTACCGATAGAGAAAGAATTTATAATAATATTGATGATATAAGGGATTACATGACTATAGTGGTGATAAAACGATACATATAATAGGAGCTGGACCCGGTGACCCTGAACTTCTTACTGTAAAAGCAAAAAGAGCTATAGATTTGGCAGATGTTATAATTTATGCCGATTCGCTGGTAAATCCTGAAGTTTTTTCGGATAGCAGGGCAAACACAATAATAAAAACATCAACCATGAACATCGATGAAATTAATGAAGCAGTTAAAAAATATTATGACCTGGGGAAGGAAATTGTAAGGCTTCATAGCGGCGACCCATCCATATACGGTGCAATAAATGATGAAATGCAATTTTTCAGGAAAAATGGCATGAAATTTGAAATAATTCCCGGAATCAGTTCTGTGTTTGCTGCTGCTGCAAGCCTGGGCATGGAGTTGACAGCACCGGGTACTACACAGTCTGTTATACTCACACGGGTGCCAAGAAGAACAGAACATTTCGAAAGAGAGGACTTGGAATTGCTGGCCGCGCATAAAACATCATTGGCAATATTTCTCAGCGCCTCCAACGCCAAAAGAGTGAGTGAAAAATTGATCGGTGCCGGATATTCTTCTGAAGACCGAGCAGTTATAGCGTACAGAGTGTCATGGCCGGATGAAAAAATGATAATGTCAACTGTAGGAAATCTGGAACATGCCATGTTTGAAAATAAGATAAACAGACAGGCGCTGATATTGGTGGGTGGCAACATTTCATATTATTCGGATAAAAAATCCTACCTTTATAATCCTGATTTTACACATCTCTTCAGAAAATCATCCAAAAAGAATTGACATAATATAATCCTGGTCCTTTCCAATTGTGTGTATTCTCTGGGTAATAAATTCTTTCGAAAGTTCATCTGGGTTTTCACTTATTTCTGGCAGGGCCTGTACCAGGGATTTTATAGAATCTGATTCTATTATTCTATAAAATATTTTTTCAAATTCCATGGTATTCAACAGTTCAACATTGTCCATTTTCAGTGATACAAGCTTCTTCTTTTTCTTTTCAAGTTCCGTAATTTCATTAAAAAGTTTTTCTAGGGCATCTGTGAGTATTTTTAAATCAATATGCCTCAATAATTCCGGGCTTTCTGTTATTTTAACTGTAATATCAGAATTCTCGAATTGTATATCCATAACTGAAGCGCCTTTCTCAAAGATAAAATAAAAGGATTTCTGTTCCCTGGACCGGATAAATCTGCACTCAAGTTTATTGCCCTTAATGTAACCTGATACCATATGATATCCATCAAGACTCTCATAGGTCACATCATCTCCATCAACTGATACAGGAACTCTTATCCCATTATAGAGTGATGCGAAAAATGGATTGGCCATAAACTGGCTTTCCATCTGGTTTAAGAGGAAAACATATGAGAGACCGTAACTGGAATTTATAGACTCACGGATTTCGGAACTATTTTCATCAATAGTAATTTTTATGTCTGAATTTAAAATTGTAAATGGATTGAGAGAAAGGAATGCCTCCATTATTCGTGTACCATTTTCCACATCCTTCTCCATTCCTGATTTCAAATCTGCAATCTCTGACAGTGCCTGATGTGAATTCCTTGTAAAGAATTGATCTGCATATGTGTTAATGGATTCCATTATATGATCTTCATAGACCCCGAAATCCTTATAGTTTGTAACAAAATGATCGATTTCTTCCTTGATTTTGCTTTTCATCAATTCTATGGATTTTTTATCATTTTCAAGCGTTTGTGTGATTTCCTCGATATGCGTGGATTTGGTATCCCTTTCTACTTCATATGAAAACGAGTCTACCAGATACGAAAAAATATTTTTTAGCTCGTTCAGGTCGTTCTCATTCATTATTACCTATCATTTCATTATATTTAATTATTGATTGGTTCGTTCAAGTATAATTCTTAAAGTTCTTCTGGGAAAATTAATAAAAGGACAAAATATTACCTATGGAACTAAATGGCGGAAAGGATAATTATTCTAGGTGGTGGTATTGCCGGAATCTCTGCGAAGTTGAGAAATAGGCAGGGCACACTGGTTGACGAAAATCCGTATCTGACCATGGCACCGAGAATTATTGATGTTATATCCGGGCAGAATCCAGATTATCCTCTCATACCAAGGCCACTTGATTATACGGGCAGTGTAAAAAGTATAGATTTTGAAAACAAAAAATTACATCTTCATAATAAGGACATTACATATGATAAGGTTATAATTGCCCTCGGGCATTCACAGGACTACAGTTTTATCAAGGGATCAAAGCATATCAATGGATTTTCAGGATATCATGATGCACTGGAACTAAAAAATAAAATAGCACATAAAAAACATATTGTAATCATAGGAGGCGGATATCTTGGAGTTGAGCTTGCTGGTGCCATTGGTAGTAATAGGGTTACAATATTAGAAGCGGGAACCCAGATCCTTGCAGGCTTGCCAGGGAAGTTTTCAGAAACTGCCTCGGAGTTATTATCCAGTTCAGGAGTCAGTATAGAACTGGAAAGCCCTGTTGTTGAGGTAAGAAAAGACATGGTAATTACCAGTGGAAAGAATTATGAATCAGATCTTACAGTGTTCGCCGGCGGTTTTACCGGAAACCTTCCAGATACAATGCAGGATATAACCGTAAAAAACTCCAGGATGGTTGTAAATTCATACCTACAGTCCGTGGATTATCCTGATGTTTACGCTGCCGGTGACACAATGGTCATTGAAAATGGAGGCTTCATTCCCATGTCTGCCATAATTGCCAGGTCTTCCGGTATAACGGCCATGGAAAATGCTATGGGTTTTAAAAGCAGATTTAAACCCAATAATTTTGCTAATATAATACGTGTGGGCAAAAATTATTTTGGAACTGTTGGAAATACATTTATACATGGAATAGGGGCCAGAATAATAAAAGAGGCAGCAGTGGCACTTACAGTTAATCAGGTAAAAGAGCTATGATATATAAATATTTGTATTATTAATTTCGTTTTCCTGAATATATTTTTATATAATGCACAAAATATGCTTCTTATTGTACTTATGCGAGAATTTCTGTGAATTATTACATAAAATTTAATAGTCATAAAGAATATAGATAATTCATGAAAACAACAATTTCACATATTAAGGCAGATATAGGTAGCCTGCCTGGGCATACAGTTGTATATCAACCAGTGGTTGACACTGTAGAGAGTTATGTAAAAAATCATTCTGAGGGTTTAATTTCGGATTTCCATATATCCCATATAGGGGATGATATACAGATTACCATGGTACATACTAGAGGTGCAGATAACGAGGAAATCCATGGTCTTGCATGGAACGCCTTCAAGGCAGGGACAGAAGTTGCTAAAAAGGTTGGTCTCTATGGTGCAGGTCAGGATTTGTTGAAAGACGCATTTTCCGGTAACATTAAGGGTATGGGTCCGGGTGTTGCAGAACTTGAAATTACACCCAGAAAGGCTGAACCATTCATAATTTATATGATGGATAAAACTGAACCCGGCGCTTTCAACTATCCAATATATAAAATGTTTGGCGATCCATTCAATACACCAGGTCTGGTAATAGACCCGAATATGCATATGGGATTCAAGTTCGAAGTATGGGATATATACAATGGGAAGAAGATATATTTATCGCTTCCTGAGGATACATATGATCTACTTGCATTCATAGGGTCAAAGAGCAAATATGTCATAAAGAGAGTTTTTACAAGGGATACCCATACAAAACTACCTGATGAAAATGTTGCAGTTATAACAACAGATAAGCTTTCATTCATAGCAGGCGAATATGTGGGTAAGGATGATCCAGCAGGTATAGTGAGAATACAGTCAGGATTGCCTGCATCTGGAGAGGCTCTTGAGCCTTTTGCCAATTCGTATCTTGTATCAGGATGGATGAGGGGATCATTCAATGGCCCAATGATGCCAGTTGGACTTAATAATGCGCAGATGACCAGATTCGATGGACCACCGAGGGTTGTTGCACTTGGGTTCACCATGAAGGAGGGAAAGCTTGCGGGTCCGGTTGATATGTTCAACGATGTGGCTTTCGACTATGCAAGAACGGAAGCATTGAATATGGCCAATTATATGAGAAGAATGGGAGTATTTGAACCACACAGGCTTCCAGATGAGGATATGGAATACACCGCACTTCCAAGGATACTCGAAAAACTTGCTCCCAAGTTCCAGACCATAGAGGACAAAGGTGCAAAATCTGAAATGAAAATAGAAAGATAAATTTTATTTTATTCTAATTATTAACATTTTTATGATTTTCGGTGATTACAGGTAATATCATCAATATTTTTGCAAAATGACCCTTAAAGTGGAAAGATATAAGCCATAATCCGATGTTTGTAGGATATTAGTATGACTTCAACAGTTTCTGTAGCTGAACTGACTAAACCTATAGGTAAATTTTCTGATATGATGACAGCAGGCATGAAGAGGTCTGTGAGGAAGCACTTCAAGGAATACATGCTTGGAATAATGATCCCTCCCGAGTTCAGGAGGAAGAGTATATCAAACATATCATCACTTGTATCAGAATATGATCAGAGCACACTCAACATGGCATTGCACGTGTTTGATTCAAGCTTTCCGGAACATTACTATAGAAGATTACCGAAAATATTAATAGGCAGTCATAATTTTATGTTCATCTGTGATGATACAATACTGGGACGTCTCTGTTCAAGGGTCATATAGTATATGAGATGGTTCTTTAACCATGCAATCGACAACAATCTACCTGCACACAAATCTGTTCCCTCCGGCATTTATGACCTTAAAAATAAGACATTCCATTCATTCTTTACAAGGCTTTACACTAAGAAAATGTATAGGAGATATCTTCGATGTGGGAGGCAGGGTTGTTACTCCATTGTACCCAAGCGTAAAGTTCTTGGGCAGTAATTATGTCACGAATTAAAGGGCTAACAGTAAAGAATAGGGATATGTTGTACACCGTGGATGAGATTCTTGAATATACATTCATAGTGTATGAAAGGGATTCAGGTACCTTAAAGGAGTTACCACTCCAGAGGGAGTTTGCAGTATATTTATCCAATTGAGAACACATTAACCTTATGGTTCTTTACAATCCGGAGGATAGAAGGAGGAAACTCATAGCATCAAACTATCTTTCAGGTGATGAAATGATAAAGGCATAGAGCATCAGGTGTCGATAGAAAATTTTCATAAGGATGCAAAGGCTTTAGGTTTAGGGGAGTACTCGGTACGTGATAGCCAAGCGTAGCTTATACATGCAAGGGTCACTATGGCGGCCTATACCATCCTGTTAATTATGTCCAGATCATCAATGAAACTGTTTGGAAGAATTTTAACGACAATAGGAGAATTTTCTAGGGATATAAAGGAGATTCTGATTCTTAAAACGAACTACAAATCGAAGTTGTTTTCAGGATAAATACAACAGTATTATTAGATATGAACATCTTGGCCTTGGAATTTTTTATAAATGTTATAATATGTATAGTTTATAAGAATATAAAGGAATAATAATAGCTTACCAGTTTCCAATATTTAACCCTTGTCCTACCATGTCATATTTCTAGAATGATTTAATTTTCAATCATCATGAAAACACTGAAGAATATACTGAAAAAACCAGCTAATGAAATATCAGAATCAATGCACCTTGACATAAACTCAAAGAGGATTAAATTCATTGACCATGTATATGCTTTAATCTACAGTGCACTGCATAGATATGATCTTACTGATACGTCCATTGATAGTGGAATAAGCAAGTCATGGCTGTCAAAACTCAATAACAATAAATCATATATCCCATTCATCCAACTCTTCTATAAACTGCTGGAGCCATACAT
>JAKAAT010000010.1 GCA_021802205.1 Thermoplasmata archaeon | reverse complement strand
CATCTAGGTTATTATACACCGATTTGAATTATAATATTAACAATTCTTCATAGAGTCACCATGGTAGTGTAATAAGCCAATTATTCCTATACTTACTAGATGATTGATACTAATATGAATTTAATAAAAATACATTACAAACTGATTATTGAAATCTATTCCTCCTCACAATCTCACGAGTTTAACCACGTTGTGCTATTTCCATTATCTTCTATGTATATGTTATGTTTCTGCAGTTCTTTCCTTATATAATCAGATAACTCATAATTTTTGTTTTTTCTAGCCTGGTTTCTTATTTCTACCGCAAGATCTATGATCCAGTCCGCATTCATTGTTGAATTGTAAATGATTGAAAGAAAAGAATCACAATATTCTATAACTTTTACAGCCCCTACAGCAGATTCGGGTGATAATTCTTCTAAATTCTTATTTGTGTCAGAAACGAATGATAATAGTTCTCTTATTAGAGTTCTCGTATCAAAGTTTTTGTCCATAATATTATTTAAATTGTTTATTACCTCATCGCTTTTTATGGTATACTTACCGGAAACACCCCTGAAATCCTTGAGTTTCCTGTAAAGTATATTTATTTTTTCCACTGCGTTTTTTGAATCCTCCATTAACTGTTCTGAATAATCTATTATGGTATTGTAATTAGAATTTACCATGGCAAATCGGAGTACTTCCGGTCTGTATTTTTTAAGTACATCTGCTGTTTTTATGAAATTTTTCAATGATTTTGACATTTTTTCACTGTTTATGTTTACCATGCCTGTATGGATCCAGTAGCGTGCTAGATACTTCTCACCACTGATTGACCTCATCTGAGCAATTTCTGCCTCATGATGTGGAAATATTAAGTCGCTTCCACCCCCATGGATATCGTATTTTGTTCCAAAATATGCCTCGGTAATAGCCGTATCTTCTATATGCCATCCAGGTCTGCCTTTACCCCATGGAGAATCCCAGTACGGTTCCCCGGGCTTCATCTTCTTCCAGAGAACAAAATCTTCAGGTGCTTCTTTCTTCTCATTGATGGTCCCACGGGCATTTGCCTTTATTTCATTCATGTTCTGGCCTGAAAGTTTTCCGTAATCAACGAATTTTTTTACCCTGAAATATATACCATCGGCGGTTTCGTATGCATATCCTTTTTTCATAATTCTTTTAATCTGATCCTGAATTTCATCTATATAAAGGCTTGCCCGGGCATAATAATTAATACTGTCTATCTTCAGGGCTTTCATTACTGAAAGATATCTTTTGAAATAAAAATCTGAAACATCGGAATATGATTTTCCCTCTTCATTTGCCCTGTTGATTATTTTATCATCTATATCTGTAATATTCTGTAGATAAAAAACAGAATAACCTCTTGCCCTTAGATATTTGGCAATAACATCGAAGAATATGTTCGTTCTTGCATGGCCTATGTGTGAATCATCATATACAGTAGGACCGCAAACAAACATATTTATTCTTTCAGGGTGTTCAGGTATAAATTCCTGATTTTCTCCTCCAAGTGTATTATGAATTATCATCAATACAGATTATAGTGTAATAAATAAATTTAATCCAGAAATAGTATCCCTGAAATTACTGCAAACTATTATTTATTTTTAGATTTCCATTTACTGTATTCTCTTATAATTATATCCGAGGCATTGCCTATACCCTCTTTTTTAATCATTGCATCTCTTAATTCCTCGACGGATCTTGACATTGTTTCCAGAATTTCCTTGTTAGATGTAAGCTCTTTAATGATTGAAACATAATTTTCACCGCTGTCAACTATGAATGCTTTATTTATATTATATTCGGAAAAACCCCTGGCTCCTATTTCAGTTGTAATGATAGGTATTCCGTGCATAATATAATCAACCATTTTCACGTTTCTACCACCTCCCTCGAATACTGGATTCAGTGCTAGAATGCTGGATGATAAAATTTTATTTTTTGCATCCTCAGTTAACATTCCATAAAATTTGACATTTCCAGGCACATGTGGAAATCTGTGCAGGTTCACATTTCCAATTATGTTGAATTGAAATTCAGGCAATTGCCTGGCTATACCCAGTATAAAATTAACTGCGTCAATATTGGGTTTGTATATTGACCCTATAAACACAATATTCCTTGAATTTTCACCATTCCATTGAAATGTTATACCACCGAGCATAATTGTTTCAAGAAAAATATTTTTTGCTTGGAAATAATTAATAAAGTAATCCATATCCGGCGCTGCCATACTTAGAATAAGATTGGAATCATTTACAAGACCTTTTTCCAGCTCTACAGTATATGCATAGTATTTGTTCTCTTTTCGGAGAAGTGATTCAACATTATGTGCATCGTACACTACATACTTGTCCTCTAGAGAACTTTTAAAAAGATAATATTGCCATGGGCCCTCTAGAATAACTATATCAGATTCAGAAATAATGGATTTAACCGAATCTGTGTATTTTCTCCTCATGAATTGGCCTCTTGATACGGCTATTTCAAAGTATCTGTTTCCCTTTATTGCCGCATAAAGGGTGGTAAGCAGTGACCTGTATTCCCTGATATTGTTGATAAAATTGTCCTTAATAATCATCCCGCCTGTGGAAACAATTGTTGTATTATAACCTGTTAACAGATTATTTGCCCTGAGTGCATATGCCGACACATATGGAGGATAAATCTTTCCATGGCAGATTTGAACTATTTTTGGTTCATCCATAAAGTGGAATGAGTTATTTCCTATTAATTTTAACATTTAAATTTCCAATTTGTCTGTTATGATATAGGAACCAAAAATTAAATTGTGTTCATATAAAATTTTAGGATTAAAATAATAAGATATTGAATTCAATGCAAATTAGTCACTTAAATTCAATTTTTTGTATGTTTTTATTTCTTCCAGTGCTAGTTCAATTCCTTTTTCAAGCTGAGGGTCCTTATTATTCAAAAAATCTTGTGGCATATACTCAACTGGTATATCCGGGTCTGTTCCGTAATTTTCCAATCCATATTTAACATCGGAAAACCATGTTGCAAACTGTGGCTGGGTAACAGTTGTACCATCTAGGAGCTTGATTTTAGGATTTATTCCAATAACACCGCCCCAGGTTCTGGTTCCGATAACTTTTCCCAGATGCATTAGCTTGAATACATGGGTGCCTATATCCCCGTCAGATCCTGCATATTCATTTGTCAGTGCAACTAGCGGCCCATTAACAGAATCAACAGGGTATGGGGTAACAATTCCACGCCTGGGCACATCGTAACCGATTCTCTTTCTGGCTATTTTTTCCAGAAGTAACTGCGAAACAAAACCTCCTCCGTTGAATCTTAAATCAACTATTAGAGCCTCCCTGTTTGATTCCCTGTCGTAAAGCCTGAAAAATTCGTTATAACCATTCATGCCCATATCTGGAATATGTATGTAACCGACTTTTTCATCTGTGACTTTATGCACATACTCCCTGTTTGCTTCAACGAAATTACGGTATCTTAAATATTTTTCATCACCCAGGGTCTTTACTAAATAACTTTTTACATCATTATTTCTCTGAACCTCAATCTTTACGATTTCATCTGTATGATTCAACAGCGCTCTGTCAGGATTGAAATCCTCATTCAATTCTAGTCCATTGACGGACTTCAATACATCATTTTCTTTGATATCTGTGTAAAGTAGTGGAGACTTTTCATTCTCATTGGATAAATCACCACTGTATATCTTTCTGATTATGTATCTTCCATCTTTATAAATATAATCAATGCCGAGCTTACCTATGCCCTTTGATTCAATAGCAGATAAATCTCCACCAATTTCATAGGAATGGGAAGTCCCATACTCTCCCTGCATTTCCCTCAATATATCAGATAGTTCAAATCTGCAGCTCAATCTTTCAAGAAGTTTTTTGTATTTAATATAAGGCTTATTGCCCAATATTTTAAGCTTTTCAGTACTCCAGAAATTTTCTCTTATAAGCCTATATGCATCATACAGCATGTTTTCCCATTCCATGGGTGGATTTACAATCAGTTTCAGTCTATCCATATTTATATCTTCATCCTTTTTGGTAGTTATTTCCCTTTTTATGAATTTATTTCCAGGTTTTCTGATCATCAGGTATTTGCCATTCCCCGATGGATAGAAGCTGACAACACTATCTTCATAGGTTTCAGATTTATTGGTTTTAAAGCTGAATAATTGTAACTGCCCTGATTTTTCACCATCGTTGAATAAATAACTTTTCATGGCACCTTCAATAGGCATATGCAGTAATAGTACTCCATCATCAACTGGATAAATGTCCACATAATCCATGGCATCGACGGGAAACACCTGACTAAATCTGGCTATGTCATCCAATAAATATTTATTTTCATGATTTTTGATAAGTTCATCTGGAATATCTGAAAAAATAGGTATGCTATTACCTTTTAATGGTATTGCATAGGGTTTGGTTATAGCAGGATACCCGAGATTAAATACTAATTGGTCCATAACAGGGTCAAGTGATCTCTTTGATAGATAATATAAGTAATCATCTTTACTGCTGAAAACTGGCTTAAAATCTATGGAACCGGAAGTGGTACATCTGTATGATTTTTTATCTTCAGTGTCATGGATTTTGATATAACTGCTACCGTTGTATCCAAAATAACTGGATTCTGGAAATGAATATGCAAGGAGTCTGGAATCGTTTGACCAGGAAAAATCATCAATGGTATCAGATTCGCTTTCATCTATTTTTTCTATTTTTCTATTATCCGGTGTTAATATGAATAATTCAAATCTGTTATTGGCAATTGCTATTTTTTTGCCATCAGGAGATGCTTTGATATTTACAATTATTCCCTTATCAAACGGGAAATTATTCTTGATTTCCCCGTTTAAATCGTATATAGAAATTAAATCCTCGTTTTCACTGTAATTGTAAACAATCAAGTCTTGTTTGGCAAATTTTGCTATTTGGTTTTTCAATTTGCTTATATTGAATATTGGTCCACCTTTAATACCTGTATAAAGAACCTGCCCACGTGTAGTTAAGGAGAGCATTTCTCCCGAATAATCAAGACTATATCCGGTTAAATAGTCTATAGCTTTCAATATTCTTATTTCCCTATTGATTGAAGGTACATTTATTTCAATATTAAGTTCTGATATATTTCCATCACTCAGTAAAAATAAAGAACCCCCTTGCTGGAATATGATGCTTTTTCCATCGGAATTTGCATTTCTGACATAGTAATCACTGAAGTCTGTTAACTTTATCATTTCTCCTCTGGCTGACATGGAATATATATTTCCTGTACCTTCATGATCGGAAATAAAGCATAAATTACCATTATAAACCATTGGACAGTTCACATTGGATTCCAGGTCAACTATTATTTTGAAATTTTCATTCTTTCCTAATAGTATCTTTCCACGTGTTCCACCCTTATAGTGTTTCCAGTGTGGCATATCTATTGTGTTCCTGCCCAGATATATGTTATCCTTATCGTATATAATATTTAAAGAAGGCCCAAGGTTAAGGGGATATAAATTACTATTTTCAACCCTGTAAAGCATTGGAGTTCCGAATGGATAATAGATATCAGTGGAAACAATCAAGTTATTGTTCTTATCAAACCCGGCAATGGATGTATACATTCTTCTACTAACACTTTTTCCGGAAACATAGGTAATTCTCATTAGTTGTCCTGTATCGAGATTGATTGAATATATATCAGAACTATCGGCAGATTTACCGGTCATTAATCTGAAATATACAAATTTCTTATCAGGGCTTATTCTTGGGGATGTTACTATTCCAAGATTGTTTGTGAGTCTTTCAGTTACTTTTACTTTTATGCTATATTTCCATAGGTCATTATCATGTACAAAAACTATCAGATCATCTTTAATGTCTGGGTACATTAGGTAGTTATTCATTATCGTATATTTGTATTATCTATTTATAATTATAAGGCTACTATAATTAATTCTATACAAAAGTATTCAGAATTCTTATTAAAAAAGTTAGGAAAATTATTGAAACGCTCCGCCGTCGGATTTTTCTTCAGCATCGGCGGCATCTTCTGCCGAATTCGCCCTTTCCTCACTTTTCAAAATCTTTTTTCGGTCCTTTAGATATTTTTTCTGCTGCTTCAGCTCCTCTTGCTCTTTCTTTTCTTCTCCATCCATGAAATTACCCCTTTATTTTTTAGTTAATTCATAAACTACTATTTAAATTATTATAAAAATCGTAGTGAAAGAAAATATCCTTGGGAAACCATAAAAAGTATATTGAACTAATAGAAATCAAGGAGATAGCATAATTCCAGACTTTTACAAGAGACATCAATACG
The DNA here is from genome assembly GCA_021802205.1 of Thermoplasmata archaeon. GTDB lineage: Archaea > Thermoplasmatota > Thermoplasmata > Thermoplasmatales > Thermoplasmataceae > Ferroplasma. Next base: position 34,465 of record JAKAAT010000010.1, on the reverse strand, counting down.
CTTTAATCTACATTCTGTAAACAGGCAAGTACAATCAATATATTCCACAAATGAAATAGCTACATTTGCTTCATTCACGGTCCATACATTCAAACATTTCACTACAGAGTGGAGGAAGTACAGGAATTATATGTATACTTTTTCTGGATGGTTGGGGACAACAAGTGCAATATATATGACTTGTCTATATCACATGAAATTATAGATTCTGTTAAAAACTACTTATATATCTCTGCAGATTTAGCAAACGGCATATTTGAAATTTATAATTATATATTTTATAATACCCATCCCATTCTCCGAATTAACACAAATAAAGACGGAAAATTGTATCAGATTTGCTAATAGTCAAAAGAAAGATAGGAATAGAACTGAGAAACAATTATTCCTTAATGTATTTCATGATATACAGGATAGAAAGGAGGTTTTATACATTTGAGGAGATAGTTGGTTCAGAGGATATATAGTATGTTAATCAAAAGGTTTATAGAAATGCATTTGACCATAGGAACGTTGCATGTAAACTCACTGAGGTATCAAATGGAGAACTCTGGAATGGTGCAATGAAAATCGTCAAATGCAAAAATACGAGGTACATTTCTATATCATAATTTGTTCATATAATATAATTGATTTATCATCTTTTCTGAGTGTAAAAATAAAATGCCAAAAGGAGGATTAAATGAAATAAATACTGTATAATTAAAACTAATAGAATGTACATGGAGAGTAGTATTGTGGAAAATTAAAGGGTAAGTTATATATAGTTAGGTGTGCAGTTATAACAAAACAAAACGGTGAAGATAAGATTTATATACAACTATGTATTGTTAATTTAATGAATAAAAGAGGTATTTTAACAAGTAAGAAGTTAGTTATAGCATTTGCTATAATTGTAGCATTAATGTTTATGATGGAGCCGCTTAGTGGAAATATTGGAGGCAATACTACCCAAAGCACAGGAGTGACATCTGGAACAGCCAGTGCAGTCGCTACACCGATTAGTGCATCGCCGTCGGCGCCAGCACCAACATCAGCTGATGGAACCTTTAGGCTGGCACAGGTTGGAAACCCGGATTATGTAAACTATTATGAAGCCTCAACTGTATGTGATTTCTATATTCTAGACTTATTATATAGTTCTGCGACTACAGAGTTGCCTAACGGAAGTTATATTTATTGTTTAGCTGATAATTATACGGTTTCTACACCTTCAACACCCATAACAACATTTGATCCATTGACAGGAGCAACGAACAGTGTTTATGAAATATATACTGTACATATAAGACCCGGAGTTGAATGGAGCGATTACACATCAGCCAATGCAGGTGACACATATGTGTATTCTAACTATACATCCTTTACGAATGCAAGTGGTGTAGCATTTTCACATACATATACAAGAGTGTACAATGCAACATCTCAAAAATATCAGGCTGCTGTACCTATCACAATGAAAACAGAGTATGTACAGGCAGCTGATTTCATACTATCATGGAAACTATTAAACGAAGCCACAGATCTTTCTGGCGAGTACGCTCACGTTGTCAATGTAATGCCATTGAACAACCTTACAGTTGAGTACTTCCTAGATGGTCCCAGTGGTATATTTGTTCCTGATACCCTTGAAACACCTATACTGCCGTACCATATCTGGGTTTCACATGATTATGCATCCGCAGGAAGCGGGCTTTGGAATGAAACAACAACAGGTTTATCCAGTTCAAACGCATATAATGAATGGGATATGGGACATGTTGGTGCTTTCGGAGCAGGAAATGGATTGTATCCAGGCCTTGTTGGAACCGGGCCATTTATGATGAATGGTGGATACGGAGAACCTGCAGGGCAGATATTTACCAGTGATTACTGGTCTGTTTATGCTAACCCTCACTTTTTCCTTAGGTCGATAGGCAATACGGTTAATGATTCAACCCCAAGTACTGTGACACCATCATTAGATGTCAGTCAATTTGCTCCAAAGGTTTATAGCATAAATGTGTCCATTTATGCTAGTCCATCTGGTGCAGTTGGAGCATTAAGTACCGGTAAAGTAAATGCTATAGAAAGTGATTTATCAAGTGAGTTTTTACCCACTGTAGAGGGAATTCCCGATGCCCATATTTTAAAGAAGCCATCTACGGGATATGCCTACTTTAAGTTTAATTCATACAGTGTTGATGCACCGTACAATATAACTGCATTTAGACAGGCGTTGAGAATGGCATCGCCATTGGGATACATACAATCATCTATCTGTGATGGTTATCTTGCACCTGGTTATTCTACAATACCTGAAATAGACTCGCCATATTATTACTCAGCAGTACCGGCGTTTTCATATAATCCAACTGCTGCAAATAATACAATAGCAAGTATACCTGGAATGGCATTCAAAAGCGGACACTGGTATTACGACGGAACAGAGGTGACAGCAACAATACAATCACCTTCCTCGTCACTTATACCTCAGATATACACAGGATACGAAACAATTGCATCAGATTGGGATGCAATAGGAATAGCCACGACAATAGAATCTGAAAGTTTCTCAACTGAAATTACGCATTTAGATGCATATGACAACGCAGGAGCAAGCCCATCAACATCATACAATGTTATAACTCTTGGAGTCTCTGGACTACTTGGAGATACAGCAGTTGATGTTATAGATGACTACAATTATAGTTCTTCCGTTGGAACCGGCGACTATCAGGGCCCATTTTCAGGTATGAATGTTACTACACCATTGAATAGCGTGTTCAAAATCCCGGACAAATACATGACAGGCACACAGATAGACTCATTAATGACTAATCTTACTAATATTGCAACATCAACATCTAGTATAAGAACAGTTGTAGCCGCTATGGATATAATGCAGTATATAGAAGACAATGAGTCTACAATGATGCCAATAGGATATGGACCAGAGGATAACATAGTCTGGGATAACAATACATTTACTGGTATAACTAATATACAATCTGATATCGACGGATTCTGGTATTACAATGAAATGGCTGTTCACTTAGTATCATATCCTATAGTAACAGTAAAGCCGGTAGCCCACGCTATAGTAACTGGATATGCAAATCAGACAGTGTTAACTGATGGTCAGTATGGTGAAGTTACTTACATAGCCACAGATAACGCAACAGGTAAGCCTATAGCCAATGCAACTGTATCAATCACTGAGGAACCTTCTATACTTAATATAACATCATATGTACTAAGGACAAATAGTTCGGGAATGGCGGTATATAAATTCCAAGTTTCACCTGACAATGCGTTTATAAATGTACCAGGTTACGGTGGTGTAGTACCCATGACAGCTACGGTGGTACCTACAAATACTTCCATAGCGTCAGGTGTCGGTGTAGTAAATATAGATGATTTACCGGTTGGTGTGGCCTACAAGATATCTGGACCGTCAGCACTGTCAGGAAGCTCATATAAATATTACAACATAACCATTTACAATCCTTTAACGGACAAACCAATAGTCGGCTATGAATACACTATACAGGCAATGAGAGCAGCAATTTTAATGAAAAGAACATCCAGCGATCAGGCCATATCCAACATCAGCACCTATAGTTCACTGTGCGATTATACAGAATTATCAGTACCTGTCAATAGCACATATAACAGCACTATGATGACATCGGTAACTGGGCAAACCGGTTCCAATGGGAATATATCCGTGATGATAGCGGTTAATTCAACCTTTAACTATACATTGAATGGCAATAATGTACTACAATACATATATCTTGGAGATTATGCCCTTGATGCCCCTGTATACGGTGAAGCCCCGTATATGGATATTGGAGAGGTAACCTCATCACAAAATGCCAATGGATATGGAGCAGGAGAACCTATAGAACTACCAGTCGAACTTGAGCATTCTATGAACAATTATACGGTAACAGTTACACATAAGAATGTTTCACCAGCCGTAACAGAACTCATATATTCAGTAACAGACAATGGCAAGGCTGTTTCGGGTTATAACCTAAACGTAACTTCACAGAATGCCCTTGGGGCCAATAGAGGATACTTCCTAAATTCTAGTCTATCCATGACAAATCCGAACTACTATTTATTAACTACTTGTGGTCCAGAGACAGGTAGTGAATTTGAACCTGCAGCACATCTTGTAACAAACGCTGATGGTATGGCATATGTTAATTTCACATCTCTATACTATACATATAATGCTACAGGTGTTATTACTCCCGAGGCAGTTAATAGTCCGTTGTTACCATTTGATGAATTCCAGATATCAGCCTATGGAACGGGAGCAGTAGCGATACAAACAATAGCGGTACCGCAAAATGAGATAGATGAAACATATAATGTTACCGTGACAGAAACAGGAGTACCTGTAAATGTTACATGGATGGTAATAGTTAATGGCGCAATGTTATCAACAAACACAACGTCGCTCATATTCCCAACTTTACCGAATGGAACGTACGCTTATTCCGCTGGATACGCAAATGCAATATATTTGCACGGGTTATTTACAATAAATGGTGATAATATTACTGTTGCGTTGGCATTCCCAGTACCAACATATAATGTGACATTTGTTGCAGATAATATTACAAATGGTGCGTCGTGGATGATCGAGTTAAATAATACCAATAACATTATAACTTATTCAAATGTAACTCTAAGTAATACAACACATAGCACATCAATGTTAGCATATTTGCCAGATGGAACATATAATTTCACTGCTAGGGCTTTCGACTACAAGTATATATCAGGGCAAGTTATTGTGGATGGGAAAAATGTGACAATACCATTAACATTTGTATTACAAACATACAAGGTAACCTTTAAGGAGACAGAGTTAGCCTTGGGAACAACTTGGTACGTTAATGTAACTGAAGGTAATGGTACAACCTATAGCTCACCGGCGATAACAGGTTCTAGTTATTCCATGGATTTAGCCAACGAAACGTATACTTATGTACCTAGCGCAAACGATTACTATGGAATCGATGGGATGTTCACTGTTAATGGCGTACCTGAAAATGTATCAGTCATGTATATGAAGGATGCACATCTGGAATTAAATGTCACTCCTACGAACGCGTTGGTTTCAATCAATGGTGTCAATGTAACATTAACCAGTGGGGTGTTCTCTGGGTATTTCATGGAAGGCAACTATTATATTACCATAAACGAGGCCGGCTACAGTCCGTATTCTAATTTAGTGCATCTGTCTTTTAATAAGACCTATAGTTACGACATAACATTGAAATCAGTTACGAATTTCGGATATCTTACCGGAATTGTAACCCCATTGAATGCAACTATAACAGCAAATGGAGTTGGAATTCCAGTTATGAACGGGTACTTCAATGTATCTCTTTCAGCCGGAACCTATTATGTTGCTGTTACAGCTTTCGGATATAAGGGTTATGTAACTAGTATAGTTATAGTCCAGGGAAAAGCCACACCTCTCGTAGTAACTTTACCAAAAATCATCAATTCGGTTTCGATATCTGGATATGTAACACCTGTCAATTCATCAGTTACTGTCAATGGATTAGTGGCGTATGTTAATGCTACTGGATTCTATGATATATCAACATCAGCAGGAAAGGTAACCATATCTGCATTTGAGGCTGGTTACTATCCCTATTCTAAGGTTATGTCTGTTTCATCCTCGATGGTACTTAACATAACCTTGATAAAGGAACCTAAACCAACTTCAACGATAACCGTTAACAACACCGTAGCTGCTGGTTTCAATGTTACTGTAACTAATCTTGTTATACATAACAATTATACCTCCTTTGTCTTTAATGCTACTGTTAACGGAATAGCCACTGTCAATATACCTAGATCTGAAATAATAAATGTACCTATAATAGATATACTTAACAGTAGAGTATACATTGATGGTACATTATATACGAATTTCAGTATAACAATTTCATCAAGTGGCGCGGCGATACTAACAGTCTATAATCTAACTGGTGATCCATCGCTTGTTTGGGCATACTCACCATCGGTAGCAGCACCGAGTTATTACACTGTGACATTTACAGAGACAGGATTATCCTCAGGAGCATCATGGTCTGTCACTTTCAATGGTGTAACTGAAAAATCAACTACTTCATCAATAGTATTTACAAATGAACTGAATGGTACTTACAGCTATACCGTTGGAAGTGTCGCATCGTATAAGTTAATCAAGAATGGGTCAGGTACCGTGACTGTAAGTGGTGCAAATCAGACAGTGGATATAACCTATAAACATATTGTCAATTACACTGATGATTATATAATAGGTGGGGTTGTGGCAGCTATAGTAATAATTGGATTAGCAGCTTTCTTTATAACCAGGAAAAAGAAATAAGCTTAATCTATTATTAAATAAATTTTTAATTTCAACATTTTTAATTATAACTATTAAAATTCTTTTTAATTTTTTAAGTAAACTAATCTTATATTTATAATAATTTTATATCATCACAGTTATTTTATATTGATGATCTATCTGCTTTATGCGTTTTTCTATCACCTTGATTAAAAATACATCAATTTAAAGTTGTCATATACCTATTCTATCAGAATAAGTGAGGTTTCTATAATTGCTTTCTCTCATTTTTGATCCTTTCCTCCCAGAAGTAAATGTAGTTTTAATTATTATTTCATAGGATGTTCATATTGCATATACTCAATTTTTTAATATTAGTTCCTCATAAAAAATACCTGTACTATACCAATGGACTTATATCTTCTATACTTTATAAAGGGATGCATATTCCCTTATTACCTCCTTCCTGGAGACATCTATAAATTGGAAGGAATATTTATCGCATATCTTATTGTACCTGTTTAATATTTCATGAAATTTTGCATCATTTATTAAATGTCTTTTATAATAAATTATTGATAATTCCCACGAAATATTCCTCCCTGATATAACCGATTATATCATATCCTAACATGGTGGTAGTGATAATTCGTTAAAACCCCGTTGGGATCCCCAATTTTATTCCGTACATTTTTTTAAATAATAATATACTATTACATCTGTCATATCCCTTATACAGTCATGTACATGCAGAACTATTAACATTTCATTACCTCTTTATAATTCGATAGAATGCTAAAATGCAAACTCAAAAATGGATATTCACTTTATGAATAAAGTAAAAAATAAAGTTGAAAGATGCCCGTCTTCCATAACAACCTCAAAGTTCAAGTGTAATAACAATTACCTCCAATTCTTAAATCTATGTAGTTCTACTCATGACTTCTTTTTATTGGCCTAAATATTATATCTTGGAAATAGGTAAATTAATTATAGGAATCTAGGTACTTATTTATATACAATCAATTGTCTTTCCATAATGTTTTTATAAAAGATTTTAATTGCTTTATTGATAATTGATGAATGTTTACCTTATAAGTAGAAAAATACTCCAAGCGGTATTTTTGGCCTTATTCGTTGTCGTTATTTTATATGTATTATTACGATTGATGCCAGGTAATCCTGCGGAATTATATATTAGAAATTTAAAGCATCCTACGAAGGCTGCTATAAATAGTGTTTATAAAATGTACGGTATAAATCCAAATAATAAGTTTGCACTTAGCTCTTTTATAGTATATCTAAAGCAAATGCTTACATTCCACTTTGGCTATAATCCAGCCGAATTGAGTCAAAGCATATATTCTATGATTGCGACTGCACTTCCCTATACACTTATAATTTTTGGGGTGGCATCCATTGGTTCGTTTGCCTTTGGTATACCTTTGGGAATAGTGACTGCATTTATCAGAGGTAAGAGATCCGAAGGTCCCACATTAGTTACTGCAACAATATTAAATTCAATTCCTTTCTTTGTTATGGCGATAATTGTATATATCGTATTTGCCGTTTATTATCCAATATTCCCTTTGGCTGCTTCCCATTATAGGTTAGGGCCTTTTCTTAAGTCACCATCATTTAGTGGTTTTCTCGTTCTAATACACTATTTTACTATGCCTATTTTAACTCTTTTGATTATAGAAATTATGGGTCATTTAATTACAATGAGAAGTATTATGGTTTCTGTACTCGGTGAAGATTTCATACAAACAGCCAAGGCAAAGGGAGTTAGTCAATCATCAATAATGTTTCACCACGCCGCCAGAAATGCAATGGTTCCCGAATCAACTCGTATGGCACTCGAATTCGCTCTTTTAATGAGTGGTGCAGTTATAACGGGTATTATTTTTGAAATACCGGGCATGGGCGTATTACTGTACGAGAATATTTTGATTGAGAATTATCCAGTAATTGAGGCATGTTTGTTTATCTTGGCTTTAGTTGTTATTGTAGCATATTCCTCTATAGATTTTATACATGCATGGTTAGATCCGAGGGTGAGAGTATGAAGACAAATACAAAAATTTTGAAAGACAATATCAAATTTAAACTGAACAATGTACGAAAGCAGTTTAAAGTATTTTATAGATCGTGGTATGGCAAGGCAGGGCTTTATATATTAATAGCTTTCATTATTGTCGCTTTACTTGCACCTGTGCTTGTTCATGGTAATCCATTTAGTGGAATACCATCTGAGGATTATTTTAAACCTGTAACTATGGAGGATAAAAAACTGAATTTTACAGTAGAGAGTTCGTTGAACAAAATTTCTGCTACAGAAGGAGAATATAAGACTGGTAGTTATTATATGTTCACTGCCGGGGAATCTGGAAAAAACTACGGAATATTTGCAATTACCGCAAATGATAGTGGTAGTAGCTGTTTGCTGTTTAAAACCAATGGTACAGTAACAAATTTTATGGCGTTTGCCCCTGAAAGTACCAGTTTACAATATTTAACAGATATATTTGCCTCATCGAATCATAGTTTATACGTTTATAATGTATTATGCTCATCTTCCGGTTCTTCCGTTAAAGCCCTTCCAGTCGCCCATATTTCTGTAAATGGTACAATTGTCACAGCAATGGTAAGTACAAACAGCCCAAGATTCGGTCAACCAAGTTTTGTAACTGATGAAGTAATGGCAGCCACTTCCACTGTAGACAGCTGTCCCTATGGATCTTATACATATGCAGTAGTAGAAAATAACACCGGGATGTATTTAAATGAATATTACACTTACAATTTACATGAATTGTGGTCTCACAAATTAAGTTTAACAGGTTCCCCGCATATATATTTCATTGGTAACAATTTTATAACTCCCAATTCTCCGGAAGTTATAGTCACGGGAGGAAAAAATATCGATGCATGGAATGTTACTGGTGCTTTACTATTTAACAATAGCTACTCTTTCAATATAGGTCAGCTAGCAATTCCGGCAGAATACCAATATTTTGACCTGAAACCCGGATATCAGGATGCTTTCATGTCATCAGGTAACTCATTGTATATATTAAATCTAATTAATGGAACAAGAACTTTTATTTATACCGCTTCTCATACTATTGCAGCAATAGGAGTTAGTCGTGGGTCACATGGATTCCCATCGGATTTAATCATTTCATCTGGAAACTATTATTATGCACTTGCAAAATCTAAAACAGGCAATGTTCAGGTAACAGGAGAGTCGAAATTACCATTTGGAGTTAATAATATTGAATATTACCATAGTGGCAAATTTTTACTGAGCAATACTACAACTGGGCAAATGATATATTTAATAAATGCATTTCAAAAATATCCCTACTCATGGAACTCAAATTTAAAGGCATCTGTTGGCAATCCAATTATGTTTGAAGAACCTTATAGTTTTAAAATTGATAATGTAACATATGGAAGCGGACCGACAATTGCACTTTTAAGCGGTAATAATATTATCATGTATAGCTTCGAAGGTAATCCCGTTTCACTTGGGCCAACGTTCCATACAGTCTCTGGCCTTATTCTACCACTGGGAACTAACATAGCTCACGATAATGTATTTGCCTTGTTTATAGATAGCTTTCCACCTGATTTGGAAGTAGGATTCGCTGCTGGGATAATGACAATATTGATATCATTAGTTGTGGCAATGTTCATTGGATATTATTCTGGAATGGTAAGCTCTTTCATGGAAACTCTGGCACTGTCAATATTTTTAATACCCACACTTCCATTATATATCGTGCTAGCAAGTGTTCTTGGTCCATCACTTATTAACCTGATATTTATATTTTCATTGCTCGGGTGGCCCTTTGTCACTTTCTCACTTATAGGTATTGTAAGAAGTGTTAAGACAAGAACATTCGTGGAATCTGCAAAGGTATCAAATATTAAAACACTGAGCATCATGAAACGGCACTTTGTGCCTAACATGGGAACATTACTGGTATACCTCACCGCTATCAATATAGGTGGTGCTGTGGCAGCCGTGTCTAGTTTTGAAATTCTTGGTCTGGTTAGTGTATCGATACCAACATGGGGAGGAATGCTCAGTTCTTTTCTGGGTGATTTCTATTCTATTACTGTTTATCCCTATGCTACTATACCTCCAATAGTGGCACTTACGCTATTTATACTAGCATTCATATTCATTTCCAGGGGCATAGATGAAGTCGCAAATCCAACACTGGGTGGAAGAAAATGATTGAACAGGAAGAAAATGTATATCAAAAAAGTAATTTACTTCTAGATATTGAAAATTTAAGCATAGATTTCAAGGTTTACGGTGGGCTGGTTAAGGCAGTCAGAAATGTTAATCTGCAGATCGAAAACGGTCAGTCTCTCGGTATTCTAGGGGAATCAGGATCGGGAAAAAGTACAATTGCACTGGCCATCTTATCATTGCTGCCTGAAAATGCTGTCATTACCGGCTCAGTTTCACTATATAATGATAAATACGTTGATAGTGAAAATAAACCCAAAAACAAAAGGGGGCTTAAATTACTGGATCAGAAGTTAAGAGATATTAGATGGAAGGATATTTCAATGGTCTTCCAGGGTGCAATGAACTCCTTCAATCCAGTGTATACTATAGGAAGACAGATAGGCGAAGTGTTCAGAATCCATACAGATCTAGATAAAAATCAAATAGAGAAAAGAGTTGTGGAACTATTGAAGGATGCAGGGCTTACTCCGGCTGTTAAAGATTCATATCCACATGAACTATCTGGAGGAATGAAGCAGAGGGCTGTAATAGCCATGGCTCTTGCACTTGATCCCAAAATAGTTATAGCAGATGAACCCACAACCGGTCTGGACGTAATAACACAGGCAGAAATTATTGCAACCCTTAAAAGATTGAAGCAAAGTGGGAGGATTAAGTCATTTATTATAATATCCCATGATATCGGTGTTGTCTCCCAGCTGGCTGATAAGATTGCAGTAATGTATGCCGGAGCTATAATGGAGTATGGAACTGTTGCAGATATATACAAAAACTCACACAATCCATATACAATAGAATTACTGAAGAGTTATCCAAATTTATCCAATGCAAGGCAGCATGTTGAAGGAATACCGGGAAGACTACCTGATCCAGCAAATCTGCCTAAGGGATGTAAATTCGCAGACAGGTGCTACATGAAGGATTCTATATGTACAACGGAAGAGCCAGAACTTCAGTATATAGATGGGATGCATTACAGCAGATGCTACTTTGCTAAAAATATAACGCAGAATTATCCAAAAGCTCCCAATTTTGCAAACAATTATATAAAAAATACCAAGCTAATAGAAATAGAACACCTCACCAAGAACTTTGATTTAAAGAAAAATATAATCTCGGCATTATATTCAAAGGATAAACCCTCAGTACATGCAGTAAGCGATGTGAGCATGGAAATCCGGGAGGGAGAAATCGTAGGTCTTGTTGGTGAATCTGGTTCAGGAAAAAGCACTCTTGCCAGACTGTTGATAGGACTTTTAAAACCGACTTCCGGGAATATAAAATATTATTTCAATGAAAATGACTTCGTATATGTAAATAAATTAAAATCCAATCATAAAGATTATATTGAGTTCAGGAAAAATACTCAGATGATATTTCAGGACCCTTTCGATTCATTAAATCCTAAAATGACAGTATTCAATACGGTATCAGAACCCATGATCGGAAACCACATAACGAAGGATGTTATGGAGATGCAGGAAGCCGTGAAAGCATCCATTGCGAATGCTGATCTTTTCCCTGTGGAGGCATATATGGATAGATTCCCATATGAACTCTCTGGAGGAGAAAAACAGAGAGTAGGAATCGCAAGGGCAACGGTAATAAATTCAAAGTTTATTGTTGCAGATGAGCCCACGTCAATGCTTGATGTATCCTTAAGGGCATCGTTCATGAACAGGCTTAATAAGATAAGAATCGAACGGGGCATGTCTATTTTATATATTTCACATGATATTGCATCTGTTTATTACCTGGCGGACAGGATATATGTAATGTATCTTGGCTCCATGGTTGAGGGTGGCAAAGCTGATGATATCATAAAGTCACCGTTACATCCGTATACAAAGGCTTTGATAAAATCTGTTCCAAATCCGGATCCATCATGGAATCCAGGTCATATAGATATCATAGGTGAAATAGGCAATTCTATCGATATTCCTAAAGGATGCAGATTTTATGACCGTTGCGTTTACAGGCAGAAAATCTGTAAGGATACGGTTCCGCCTGTTAAATCAAACGGTGAACACTGGTATAAATGCCATTTCGAGCAGAATGAACTGGAACACCTGAAAAATGAAGGATATAGTTAAAATAAGAGCAAAATTCGCTATTATCCCATTAATAATTTTAATGGCAATAATGCTAGCCCCATTGCCATTTTATTTTTATAAATCCTTTAATTATCGTGGTACAATGCCATTGATTATTTTTTTATTAGCATTTGTTATATTCTTCTTCGGCGCATGGTGGGACTTCGGTGCCAGAAACTATCTCCGAGAAGTTATGGAAGAAAAAAAACAGGTGGGGGAATTTGATGTTAAGTATATAAACCGGCAGCAGTTAATAATGACACTTATTTTTATAATGGATGGAGTGATTTATATGATTGTTGCCCTTGTTATCAATTATTTTTGAGCATTAGTACTTTAATATAAAACAATTAATGAAATAGGAAAAGTTTTTGTTCATTTTTAAGATAATGTAATATGGAAAAAGGATTTGTACATTATCCATATTTAAGCGATGATTATTCAGTATACAATGGATTTAACATAAAACAGTTATGTTCAAAATATAAAACTCCTCTTATCATATATAGCATGAGAAGAATCATTGAAAATATAAAAAATCTAAAAATAGCATTTGATGGTATTGCAATACATTATGCAGTTAAGGCGAATTATAATCCTTTCATAGTTTCATATATTATTAAAAATGGTGCAGGCATAGATGCAGCAAATTTGAATGAGGTACAACTGTCACTTAGCGCTGGGGCTAACCCTTATCACATAATTGCAACACCGAATAATCTTTCTGAAGCTGAACTTTTTCAGATTTCAAGATTGGGAATAACTATTAATTTCGACTATCAGGGACAGATGGAGCTTATCAGTGGACATTTACCTGAAATAGTTTCTTTCAGGATAAATCCTGGTATTGGAAGGGGAGAATTTGCAGGAATTACAACCGCAGGGCATGACGTAAAATTCGGAATTTCGCCAGAAGATGCACTTCAGGCATACAAGTCTGCAAAAAAATACGGTGCCAGAAGATTCGGAATCCACATGATGACTGGATCGAATGTTCTTGACCATGAATTTTTTAAGGAATCCACCGAAAGATTCTTTGACATAGCAGCTAAAATATCAGACGCACTTGGAATTGAATTTTCTTTCCTGGATATCGGTGGGGGATTCGGAGTGCCATATGATTTGCATACAAAACCTCTGGATCTGGCAAGGACAGCCGATTATATTAAAGAAAATTTTTCAAAGTTTAAGAATAGGGGATACTTCAAATCATCAGAACTTATCATAGAACCTGGAAGGTATATTATTTCAGATGCTGCCATACTTGTTTCATCGATAACATCCATTAAGAATTCTGATCATAAGATTATAGGAATAGATACCGGTATGAATACAATGATCAGGATACCACTCTACGGCGCGCATCATGAAATAAAAATACCCGGATATGTTGATTCAGAATACATAACTTTATCGGATATAGCCGGCCAGGTATGTGAGAATACAGATTACCTTGCCAAAAATATATTACTTCCGGATGTAAAGACCGGAGACTTAGCATTAATACTCAATGCCGGTGCCTATGTTTCATCCATGGCATCCAATTATAATCTTCTTGGTACTCCTGCGGAGGTTGCAATAGACCATAATAGTGATATACTTATCAGGAAGCGCAGTACACTGGATACAATGATCAGTGGATTTTTAAAATAAAATTCAATGTATTTACGAACATACTCCGGATTTCGTGTAAATATATTTATATACGGATGCTACAATTAAGGTCAAAATGAACAATTCAGGTAATTCTAATAGTTCAAATCAGAAATTGAAAAAATCATTATCCTCAGTAGATATATTTCTAATCAGCTTCAGCGGAATGGTGGGTTCTGGTTGGCTTCTGGGTGTTTTAGCAGGTCCTGCATATGCTGGGCCAGGAGCCATACTCACATGGGTTGTTGCAGGTGTATTCTTTATTATTCTTGCACTGGTGTTCAGTGAGCTCGGAACTCTTTTCCCATATAGCGGCTCACTTGTCCGATTCAACGAGTTCTCACACGGTCCTGTAAGCAATTTCTACCTTGGCTGGGCTTATATGATAGGTGCCATAGCAACACCACCGGTTGAAGCAGCTGCACTCACAGGATTTTTGAGCAGTTACATACCTGGAATATACAATTCGTCAATATCACTTCTGACCCCTACAGGAGTTGTTCTTGCACTGGCACTTCTTGCAATATTTATTATAATCCAGTATGTGGGAGTAAACATATTCGGAAAATCCAATGCAATAATGACATGGTTCAAAATGGCTGCAATAATTCTTACAATCATATTTGTATTTGCATTCATATTCCATGCAAAGAATTTCTTTGCCTTACCACAGGGATTTCTACCATACGGTTCATCATCAATATTTGCTGCCATGGTTCCTGCCGGCGTAATATTCTCCTATGAAGGATTCAGGCAGGGTCTTGATTATGCAGGAGAAACTAAAAATCCCAAGAGGTCAGTGCCGCTGGGTATGATAAGCGCCATGCTTGCCGCAATGGCAACTTATATATTATTGCAGATAGCATTTATAGGTGCTATCAACTGGAAGGCAGCAGGAGTACCGGTTGGTGACTGGAGTGCACTGCTTACTTCAACATGGTCGGCAAACCCATTTTACTACGCCTTCAATTCAATAAATGTTTATCTGCTGGTGGGATTTTCAATATTCCTGATTATCGTTGCTGTAATATCATCGGCTGCGACTCTCGGCGTCTATGTTGGTTCTTCTGCAAGGTCCCTTTACGGAATGGCAAAAATGAATTATATTCCCGATTTCTTCGGAAGAATCCACCCGAGATTCAGGACACCGTGGATTTCCCTTGTTGTTACATTCATAATTGGTGCAATGTTCTTGCTCCCATTCCCCAGCTGGTATGCCCTTGTGGGAATAAACTCATCATTCACGGTATTTGCATACCTTGCTGCAGGAATTACAAATACATCCTTAAGAAAGACAGCACCGGATATGGAGAGGCCATATAAAACTCCATTTCTAACAGTAATGGCTCCGCTGGGATTTGTGATTGCATCCCTTCTGGTTTACTTCTCCGGATGGAACATAGTATCTCTTCTTCTTTTAATAGTAGACGGAGGATTTCCAATATTCCTGCTGAGCAATTATGGCAGGAAAACATTCGGGATATCACTAAAAACTTCCGCTTTATTTTCTCTGGTATACTGGGCGATATTTATATTCATAGGTGTAGTGTATGCACTTTCTCTTGCACCATTCGTTGCATATTTTACACTATTTTCAGCCACAATTGTAGTGACGCCTTATTCACTTTACAGGCTTTCGGAGGGCAGAGCATTAGTACATCTCAGGGCATCCATTTGGGTTGTCATATACAGCATACTTCTTGGAATAATGTCCTATTACGGGTCCCTGGGCATAAATATTATTCCATATCCATCTGATTATATCGTATTTGCAATCATGAGTCTTGCAATATATTTCATTGCCATAAACACCGGATATCATACTGATAAATTAAAGGAATATCAGTCTACAGGTGGGGTCACAGACGAATAAGCTATGTTTAATAATTTATTATTAATATTTTTAAATAACACATATTTACGGAAAAAGTAAGATTTATAAACATTTTTACTTTATATTATCATGAAACTTGTGGATTTTTACCGGGAATTTATGCATTCTGATTGTAACCAAAAAAATCAAATGCTGGGGAAATTGAAAACCACTTATGGGAATACTGATGTAAATTTTGTTACTGATATTTTTGAACAACTTTTTTCTGAGCTACAAAAGGATGCAATTATATATGTAAACACCAAAACAAATGAGGAGGTAAGAATTTCATATAAGGAATTCATAAATAACTATAATAAATTCATAAATTTTCTCAGGGCAAAGGGAATAAAAAAGGGTTCAAATATATACATAATGGCAGGTCCTGTGCCGGAACAGTGGATCGTGATGATGGGTGCTCTCAAGGCCGGTTATACTGTAATACCCACAGCGCCGAATCTTACAGAATATGAGTTAAAATTCCGTTTCTCGCAGGACCCCCCGGATGTTATAATATCAGATGCAGGGAGTGCTGAAAAACTGGGGAAGTCATTAGGAGGAAAACCGCTCCTGATGATTACAGGAAAAAGAAAAGGATGGCACAGTTTCAGCGATATTGATAAAATGGAACCTGACGCAGAGGGTGAAAAACTTTCCAGTGAAGATATATACGTGAAATATTTCACGTCAGGAACGACAGGCATGCCCAAGGCAGTCAGGCACAGTGCTATTCTTTATCCACTTGGACAGCTCAGCACAGTAACAGCCATAGGAATAAAGAGCGATTATACACACTGCAATTTGAGTTCTCCAGGATGGGCAAAATTTGCATGGAGTTCTTTCTTTGCACCATTATGCACAGGTGCAACAGTGTTATCCATAGATTATTCAGGAAGGCTAGATGCTGAAAGATATCTAAAGCTTATAGATAAATATAAGGTTAATTCTTTCTGTGCTCCTCCCACAGCATGGAGGCAGTTCCTGTCACTGAAAGATGTAAATATCTCACTTGAGAATATAAGGGAAACCGTTAGTGCTGGAGAGCCACTCAACGGAGAAATTATTAACAGGTGGAAGAAAAAATATGGAACAACCATAAGGGATTTCTACGGACAGAGCGAGTCCACAGCCATGCTTGCCAATCTTCCAGGGAAAAAACTGATTCCTGGCTCCATGGGACTTCCACTTGGTACTTATAACATTGTACTCGTGGACGATGAAATGAATGAAATAACGGAATCAGATATAATAGGCAATATGGCAGTAAAGGATTATAAAGGGACTCCGGGTCTCTTCCTAGGCTATTCAGACAGTGGGAAAAATAATCAGGTTTTTATCAACAATTATTACCTTACAGGAGATCGTGCTTACAGGGACGGTGAGGGTTATTATTATTTTGTCAGTAGATCAGATGATGTTATAAAAACCTCTGACTATAGAGTAGGTCCCTTCGAGGTAGAAAGTGCAATTATTAAAAGCGAGGCAGTTCTGGAATCAGCTGTGGTTGGGGTTCCGGATCCAATGAAATATGAAAAAATAAAGGCATTTATTGTTCTAAAAGAGGGCTATAATCCAGATATCGAGACTGCAAAATACATACAGGAGACAGTTAAATCATTCCTTCCATATTATAAACAGCCGAGGATAATAGAATTTACAGATGAGCTACCTAAAACCATCAGCGGAAAAATCAAGCGTCATGAACTCAGGGAAATAGAAAAAGAAAGAAAGGATAATCATGTAACAGTGGAACATGAATTCACGCTTTGAACATATTTACTTACTGAAATATTTTTATAGTTTAATCAAATGGTTAAATAATGCTCATCCACGAAAGTCCGGGAATAATAGATACTGAATGTATACTTGAATTGAATATAAAATCACTCATGGCTGAAAACCTCAAAATCATAGGGAAAACTTTTACTGTATTTGTAAAAAAGGAGTCAGATGGTGTATTTATGCAGACTTTCATGGATCCTTCTCTGAAAGAAAAACTCATGCTCAACTCTGATGCCTTTCAGAATATATCCGGATATCTATCCTACACAGAAAAGCTTGAAAATACGGTAATACCAGAATTTATGAAAGCTCTTGTTAAAATAAAGACTGCAATGCTGCACCAGCCCTATTTGAAAGATGGAAAACTGTATATTTCTGTTTCTTACAGGCATAATTTTTCCAAGGACATATCTGATGCTATACTTCCCATGACAGCCATTCCCGGCCTGGTTACCAATGTGGATATACATCCGGTGAGCAGTACACTGGAAATTTTGCAGAGGAGAAACAAAGAACGTCCTGTAACAGTTGTAAGATTTTCCGTTTCAGGTGGAGCACACACTGATAGAAAACTTATATCGATGATGGAAGAATCTGACTCACTGGGAAGGGTTGTGAATGACTTTGGCTCAGGCGACAGGTTCCATATTGCATTATTAACAAGAAAACCTCTCCCATTAAACGGTTCAACAGAGGTCATACCTGATAAGGAATTCGGATACTGGATCAATTTAACCAGTCCGCTACTAGGAAGAATTTTAAGGAAAGCTAATTCCCGGGGCATATACCTTGATATAACCTTTATCAGGATAGAACATAATAGGATTATTTTCACCCAGTTTGTTCCAAGGCTAATGGCAATGAATTACATAAAAATACTGTACAGTACTTCTATGGAGGAGATCAAAAGAAATGATGTTGCAATTGAGCTTGTAAGTGACCTGAGTGATAACATCTTGCAATATATTTAGAGGTGTTGTAACACAATAGGATTTCTTGTATTAGGTATATACAGTGTATTAATTATATAAATTCTAAAAAATTATTCCATTTAAAATTATTAAGCGTGTAGAGATAATCCTTAATTTTGACGAATAGTTTATTAACCTTGGCAGATGAAAATACCTATTAACTTTTTATAAATTACCTTAAATAAAATTTAGTTTCCAGTAATCGATTTTCCGTGGAAGTATACAAACAACATGGTGCTGCTTGCCATAATATAATTTTTTAGAGATTCTTTCATTTGTTTTACTTTTAATTTTATTAATTTATCTCAATACAATACTTTTTCATTTATCCTGAAAATAACCTCGATTTCCAAGATTTGATATTTTTCAAGTCCAAATGAAGCCATCTCAGACAATTAAGCAAATCTCAACAATTTGAGAAATAATTGATAAGTATAAGCGAAATATACATTTTTACAGATATTAGAGCAAATTGGTTGCCATATTAGTTTAGAGAACTTATTATGAACCACAATAAATAATAATTATAGTTAAATTCTAGCATTGTGCGAATGATTATCAAAAAATAATAACAAAGAATTGGAGTGTTAGTTTAACCATCGTTTTATGGGGAAGTGCCATAGGAATGTCAGTATACATATTTATTATTTGATACATGACCCGATGTTAATTTAAGAATTATAGACCGCTAAGGTCTTCTCAACCATATTTTTTATAGAATAATTTTTTAATAAATCATCTTTTTTATCACATGTTTTTTTAAAATAATAATCTATCAACTCCATAAGGTTATCATCATTATAATAGTTTACATAATCACTAAATAATAATTTATTGTCAGGGTTATCATTTATTAACATTTTTTTGCCCAAATATATAGATTCATAAATAATATATCCAAATCCTTCACCAATTGTATTATATAAATTAAGATCAGAATATTTGAGATAACTGTAAAAATCAATGTCAGATGGATTTTTATAAAAATGAAAATTAGGATAATCTTTATATTTCTCCTGTAATATATTCATAAAACCATATCCTATTACATAAACATTATAATTTGTGTTTTTTAATTTATCTAACAAGTAAATCTGATTTTTACGCATAAAATCCACGCCACCAGCTATTACAATATTATCTTTAGTAGGAAATGGATTATATAATTTTAAACCATCAATATACTTGTAATCTATACCGTGATGCACAACAAAAATATTTTTTGTAGTATGATAATATTTTTTAACCTGCTCTTTTACCAATTCATCTGGAACAATTATTTTCAATTTGCCTATCTTCCATTTAAATAACATTGGTGCTAACGCAGTTCTAATAGCTATATTATGTGTATCATCCTTATAATATAAATCATGTAATGTAGTTACATTTGCTTTGTAATAAAATTGTGTTGTTGTTAATGTATGTATTATATCTGTTTTTATGTGATAAAATGGTTGGTACAAAATATTCGATATAAATCCAAAATGTTTTTTGTTATTATATATTATTTCTTTTTTAAACAATTCTCTGTAATCTGCATTTGGCATATTATAATATAAATCCCTACTATATCGTGCAACCCCTCCACTACTTTTAATATTATATCCTATTAAGGTTATTCTGTTACTCATCTTATCTCACTTTTAATATTTTCAAATAGGCTGACAATGTTTGATAAAAATCCAAATTATTTTTAATGCTTTCATGTATGTAAGTGATAATATGATGATTATTTCTGGTGTTATTATATAAATTATACACATATCTTGAAACAACAATCTTATTGTTAATATCCCAACCATAATATGTTATCATTTTTTATCACCTAGAGGACTGAAAAATAAATTTTGGATGTTGTCCATAAAGCCTTTACCAACACCACTTTTGTTCTCCATTTTTAAACAATAACCATATTTATCAAGCAAAATTTTTATTACCTGTTTTTTTAATTCAGATGAATGAATTTCTATTATTATTTTTGGTTTTATATTCTTTAATATTTCTGAAGCCCCATTTAACACAGATATTTCAAATCCTTCAACATCAATCTTTACATAATTTGGATGTGGATATTTATCTAAAAATGAATCCAGTGTTTTGGTTTGTATGGTTGATTCATTTCCCTGTGTTGCCATATTTTTATCCATTTTATATGATAATTCTTTTCCATCCCCCAAAGCAGTATTGACTGGTATATTCTTACTGTTATTGATTTTAAAGTTTTTAACCATTTTTTTGTAATTATGTACATTTAGTTCAAAAGCAATAACAGATCTATCAGTGAACTTCTCCCAGATCAATGCATAATCACCATATTGACTTCCAATATCCCAAACAATATCACCCTTATCAGGTTTAAAACTATCCTGAATATACATTAAAGGATTATATAATACCTCCCAACACTGATTAAAATTTGCAAGTTTAATATTATAATCCCTTTTAAAAGATTGATATTTTTTTAAACGTCTGAAATAATCATATTTACTCCCCCAATAATCACCTATATGTATCATCTAAATTCCTCCTCTATTATTGATATCCGCTCCGTAATATCTTCTCATTGTTTCACCTTCCAAAATTTGCTTAATGGATATATTTTAATTTTATATTTATATGGAAGTAATAATATAAACATTTTTACCGTTATGACAATATTATTTTTCCAATCAAAACTATAGACTTTCGTATATTTTATAGTCTCTCTTATTTTAAGAGTTTTATGTGTATCATAGTTGACACGTAGTTCTATATCTAATATACGTTTTCTCAATTTTTTTAATACTTTTTTACTTTTAAATTGTGTTAAAGCATAATTTATAAGTTTTATTGTATTTCTATTATATTCAACACGGTTTCTGTGAGTAATAGAGTTAGGATTTATAGTATAGATGTTAAAGCACTTTTTAATTTTTTTAATTTTAATTCTGTTTTCTATTGTGTATAGATAAAAAATAAAATCAATTCCATGAGTACTAAATTCTTTTAAAAAATTTAAATCATAATATTTGGCGTTAATCGTTGAACCTGAAGATATAATTCCATTATGAAATTTTATTAGTTTACCATTATTACTTTGTTTTAAATAATTACTAATATATCCATATTTCCCAAAATCCTCCTTAAAAATGTCCAACTTGCCTGACAGCATAATATCATCACTGTCCAGAAACATTACAATAGCATTATTATCATAATTTTTTATAAATTTCAGGCCATCTAAATAATGATTGTTATCACTTATTATATGCTTTAATACATTTTTATTCTCATACTCATAATTGCTCACCGTTACTATTTTTATATCCTCATTTAATTTATAATCTGAATTACTTATAATATTAACACAATTATCAATAGCCTTATTTAAATCATCAATATTGTTGTAATTTGTTATTAATATATTTACCCATTATTTCACCCTCAAATCATATTCCCTTTTTATGAAAAATTCAGTGTCTTCTTTCTTGTGAAGATAGGTAAATAAATCAGGAAAGCCATTGATCGTACTTTTTGCATGAAGTATATATTTATATTTTAAATATTCTTTCTTGATATTTTTAGCATAGTCTGTCATTTTAAATTTTTCATATAAATGTTGCAAATCATTCAATCTTAAAAAATATCTTTTGGACATATAATCTGCATACTGGGAATATGTGTAACTTTTGTTATGGATTAAAGTCAAGACTTTTTCTAAATTCAATATTTTTCCATTGCCACCAAGCACTGATAACCATAATAAATAATCAGATAACGATTTTGTATTTTCATAAAAGTCAAAGTTTATCTTGGATGTCCTTATAGTTATACATGAATTATTATTAATTCCATTCCATTTATAATTTTGATTATCATACTGTGCATAATTATGTATATAATCGTATTTACCTGTTTGAAGAAGTTTGTTTATATACCCTATTTTTTCAGGGAAAAATTGATCATCCCCATCTAAAATCATAAGAAAATCATATTCTTTTATTGTTTTCTGAAGATTATAAAACATTTCATTGAAATATGTAAATTTGCTAATTATTGTTTTAGGTATTTCATAGTTGGTATAAACAAGATATTGGTAATCCATATCACCAATCCAATTATTGATATCCTGTATATTTTTCAGAACATTATTTTCTTCGTTTTTATCCCCTGATATTGTTAGTATTAAATTTTCCATCTTCTCACTATCTCAATTTGATTCAGGTTTTTATCGTCTTTTCATTTTTGCTAATTTTCCTACCATAACTGAAATCAAACAATCAATATGATAATATATTCATATATTTAATTTTTTGAGATAGGATATTGCGTCAGAGAGAAATTTTCCATCATGAAGGAATGCCATATTATCATATTTTGGATTACCCATCGAAAATAGAAAGGTCTTCGTGAAATTGTCCGGTTATTTGATAATGTTCATATATTGAAATATTGAAAGATAATAGTTAATATTGATATCTCCTATGAAAAACCCATATTTATCATTCTTTTATGCCCTGCAGTATGGTAAATTTGCTGAATAGTCATGTATTTGACCATTGTTTGCAAGTTATTCATGTTGTTGATTCTCTTTAATGATAGTTCTTCAAGCCTTTTGCAGTATTAGTCATCAAGATTAATGGTTTTCTTTTATTTCTGATCAACGTATTTTATCTTATTCTTAAGCATTGCATAGATTTTCTCTGCGAATATACTTGCTACTATTTATTTCTTCTTTCACAGTCTCCTTACTATGTTCATATATTTAGATTTGAAATTTTTTGTAGTTCCGGTACCTGTGTTTGTATGGTCTATGTGATCTTGCCAGTTATTAAAATCATGAAACCATACTCAAATAAATTGCAATAATCATCCCAGGATTCACAGGATATCATAAATAATTAATTAAATTAGTAGTAGTTCTATACGTTATCTATTCTCGGAAATTATAGGATAATTATATATAGGTAATTATAATTATAATTTGATGCGCATAAAAGATATCGGATGCAGGCTTGATATGAAATTAAAAATGATGATTAATGGAACATCTGATATTTTTAGATTATCGAGGTTGTATAACATCATAATCGGACTTTTCATTAAGCGGGATAATGATACGGGTAACTATTATTTCGAGGCATTTATCACAAAAGTCAATATGGATAGTTCTGCAATAAATTTAATAGAATCATACAGCCCTATTGTAACTGAAAATTATTATTTGATATCCAGGCCCGTGATTAACCAAAAAATACTGGATCTAATAGTGGAGTTGTGGAATGTTCCAAGTCTGCAGTTCAGTGAAATAACTGTGGAAAATGGACAAATGATTTTGAGGATAAGGTTTAACAATCTCTATAAAAAGAATTTATCCCTGATACTAAATAAATATATTGAAATCCCCTATTTTATAGATGATATTGCACTGACAAAAAGCGAAGATGTTGTGTTTCTGATGGATAAAAAGAATAAGAGAACACCGATGTCAATAATACAGTATTCAGTTCCAATGTCTGCACACAATGTAGATTATCCTACAGAAATACTTATGAAGGATGATGCCCTGGCAGAAGTTGTGGAGAATCCCTATGATAAGAGTAATTTCCATATTATAATTTTTTCCCAACATGAACTGGAGGAACGGGATAATTTTATATCCCTCTCAAAAAACGATATGATTTATCAGACAGAGAGTACCAATGAACTTCTGAATATGATAAAAGACAGAGCAAATGACCGCGGGATTTACAAGGCGAATATAATTATTAAATACATGAATGGTAGATTGTATTCCTCCTCTGTTATTTCATCACACCGGCTCAAGGAATATCTACAGATTATATTTTCATGTAGCAAAGAGAAGTATGGAAAAAATATCATAGATATAAACATATGTACAGATTTCGATTCTGCTATATATGGAAATCTTTAACATAAATATTTTATCTATATATTTAAATTAACTTTAATTTATGTTTCATTGGTATTATATAAAATTTAATGGATAAATGCTAATTATTCATGTTTTTAAAAAAATTTATATGCTGGGCTATAATTAATGTTAGTTGGATAAAACAAATATTGATCAGGATAACTTGTCGAAAATTATTTCTTCCAAGTATTCTTTAGATATGGATGATATTTCAATTTTCCAAAACATGAAAGTTTCTGGGCAATCCGGCCTGGATTATATCTTTGATTATATTATTAAAAGTAGTAATATGATGATAGCTGCTAAAATCTATAGGGAAAACACCACCACTAATGATATAATGATATTCAATTCAGAGGCGATGGATGCAGGAATAACCAAAAAATTGATCCTGTCATTAACAGAAATCACTGAATATATAAAAAAAATGTGCAATGTTTATGGCATTGATATACTCGATATAAAGCAGGTGGATGAGACATCCCAGCAAAGGGTAAAATTCGGTATACCAACTCTTGATACTAAACTCTCGGGTGGTCTCAGGCCAGGATATGTATATATGATATCAGGAAAGCCTGGTGCTGGAAAAACTACCATGGCAAGTATATTTTTATCATATGGCGCAAGTCTTGGCGAAAAGGGTCTCATGATCCTTACTGATACGTTTCCTGATCAATTTCTAGACAATATAAGAACAATGGATATAGGTTTTATAGATTATTATAATAAGAAAATGATCGATGTAATGGAAATATCAGATTCAATTAGATCAATGAAATCTAATATCTCTAATGGTAGGGAGGATTTCAGAAAATTTATAACAAAGGTTGTTACCGAATTAAAAAAAATAATCATTTCAAAAAATATAAAAAGAGTTGTTATCGATCCAGTCACACTTCTACTTATTGCCGATGATGATTACATCAATTTGATGCTTAATAGTCTCGCTATGAAAGGTGTAACGGTCATAGTTACTTCTGGCCTAAGAAACACTGAGTTGAGCATGTTCGGGATTGAAGAATATTATGCTACAGGCATAATAAAGTTAAATTATACCTCCGATACCAGCGGAATAACGAGAACTATGAATATTGTAAAAATGCGAGGTACGTTTTTTGATTCCACTTCATTCAATTTCCAGATCACTTCAAACGGAATAGAAACAGTCCAATCTGCCGTAACTATAGACAAAAGCAACAATAATGATAGTATATTCAGAAATGTTAGGTGAATATTATAAAAATACTCTTGGATAGTGTAATTAGCCATTTATAACTGGAGAAACACGAATATTTTTATGGCAGAATATAACACATAAACATTATATATATAAAAAGAAGGAGAAAATTAAAGATATGTATAAGATGAATAATATGCAATGTTTATATAGAAATGTACTATTCTTCACAGATCATGGGATTAAACAGACCAGAATTAAATATTTGAGGTAAGAACGTTGAAAAAATATTTTTATGTTATGAATATTTTAACGGTATTAACAATAATCTTTATTTTTATAGGCATATCATCTTCTATCTATTCAATAACCATACTTCATCACGGAAATATAATAGATGATTTTTTCTCATTATTTTTCTGGCTGGCTACTGTATTTTTCGGTATTCAAAGCTTATCATTCATGTTCTCCTTCAGACGAAGCAAATATAATTATCAAAATACAATATCTGACGGTTTTCTAAAAGGATACAGAGACAAAATGGCTATACTGGTTCCAATATATAATGAAAATCCGGAGATGGCAACATATAATTTAACGGCAATTTACAGTGCAGCAGGCGATCTGGCTAATTTATACATATTAGACGATTCGACAGATGATAGTTCGACAAAGATCAAGGAATTGTCTGAACGACTGGGAGCTACCTATATCCATAGAATAGACAGAACGGGTTATAAGGCAGGTGCCTTAAACAACGCTTTAAAAATTATCCCGGAAGAATATGTCACCGTTATCGATATAGACCAGACGCCTGCACCTGATTTTGTCAGGGAAACTGTGGAATTGCTTGATAACAATCCTGACGTTGCATTTGTTCAGGTCCCCCAATTCTATGCAAACACGGATTCTGGAGTACTCTCAGAAATGGCAGAAGCTCAGCAATTCATATTTTATGAAATATTGACAGAGGGAAAGAGTGTTTTAGGAAGTTTATTCTCATGCGGGACAAATGTGATATACAGGAAATCTGCATTGAAAAGTGTGGGTTATTTTGATGAAACAAATTTAGTGGAAGATATAGCCACATCTGTAAATTTAATATCAAAAGGTTATAAGGGTCTATATTATAATAAAAAACTTGTATTCGGCAGGGCACCTGTTACAATGGAAGGATATATAAATCAGCAATGGAGATGGTCTGCAGGTTCTCTGGCTTTGATGCCAAAAATATTTAAAAATATAATTTTCAGTAGGAAATATGGGATGAAGATGAAACTGGACTGGCTTGCAACCTCCACATGGTATTTATTTGGATGGTTTTATCTTGTATTTTTACTTGCACCTATCCTTGATGTTTTGGGTATACGTATGCTGGTAATGAATACTTATGTGTATATACTTGCCTGGATGCCATATACAATTATCCTGATGTTTACGTTTATTATGACACATATAGATAAACACGCACCACTGAAATATGTACTGTATAATATGTCTGCAAATCTAGTACTGTTTCCTCTTAGCATCTCCGTTAGCCTCAGTGTATTGATGAAAAGGAAGAAACCGTTTACGACAGCAAGAACAGGTGGTAAATTACCATTATACAAATTTTCACCTCAAATAATCATGATAATTTTAATAGGAATATCAGCGTTTATTCTAGTTTATAGGGGAGGATTCTATAATTATATAACAGCATTCTGGGGTTTTTTTCAGATTATTTTACTGGCCCCGGTATTTCTATTAAATAGAGCATCAAAGGAATCTTCAATGGATTTCCCGGTATTCACTTCCTGATTATTATATCCACCTTTCCATTGATTGTGCCCATGTAAGGAATTCTAATCTTGTCTGTTATTCCCTTAATATAGATATTATTTATATTACTGTTAAAATTAAACCCCAGATTTATATTACGGCTGTTACTATTCATCAATATGCAATTTATATTAATACTGTTACTATTCGAAATATCCATTCCGGTTAATCCCGTATCAATAATTCTTAAATTCATTTCAATTCCATTGTTCGTGTCATTGGTATACTTACCTATTAAACATGCATATTCTGTATTGTTATTGGGATATTCTGCATTATTATTCCACACAGTCCCTTTGAAATAAGAATTATTCGTGGAATCTATCTGTATACCCCTGTTATAACAGGAATCAACCGAAAAATTGGTGATACTTATATTATTTGAATTATATATCCTTATACCGGTGGAGCAGTTAACTACTTGCATATCATTTATTCTTACATCAGAGCAATTCTCGAAACTTGCACCAATATTACCAAGATATATATCTAAATTATTTATTGTAATATTATAACCTGCAATAGACAGGGCTTTCATTTGAAATTTTTCCCCTTTCTCTCCAGTATTGTATATTTTCAGATAACCTATATTGATGTTATTATTTGTCCCAGGTTTTCCCAACTCTACACCAGATTTCTCATTGGCATTAACTATTAAATACTGAATATCTGCATATTCCTCAATTTTAATGAATGGCTGATACGGGTCACTTAGGTCATTTACAAGTATTGCTTTGTTATTTGATATTAGCATTGTTCCACTTCTAACTATTAATTTTTCCCTTATATGATACTGTCCAGGTAGCAATATAACAAAACCATCCTCATTCTTATCTATTGCCTCCTGAATTCCAGATGTCAAAGACTGTGGAATACATTTTACATATGCCATCTTTCCTTTTAATATAAAATATGATAATAATATTTTGCAAATAGATATATTTTAGTTAGATTTTGTTCTCACCCTAATTTTAGGCTTAAAATTAATTTTCCAACTAATTGATATTTAGTATAGTTCGAATGTTCCAATTTAATTTGCTATACTATTATATAAACAGCTATTTAAATGCAATTTCTGGATTACACAATCCTATTATGCGATACAACTTGGTTTATTGAATAATTATTACTAAAAAAATATTTTTCAGGCTCAAATATTAAAATTTGTATTTCCGTGATTTATGTAACCTCGTTTAAAACATGATAATATTTTTATATACTTGTTATATAATATCACATGGAATTTCTGGAAATGAACTTAAAGCTCACAAAATACTTTGAACTGAAAATTGAGATGAATTCACTGCATATAGCAGTGACTGAAAGCATAGACTTAGATGTTCCATGTTCACTTACCCGGGAAAATGATGATATCTTTATGACAATTTTTATCCCGAAAACAATTAATTATGAAAAGTTAATTCCATTCTTTCCAATTCTAAATGTAGAGGAGCGCCAGCTTTATTATATGATAAGGAGAAAAATAGTTGATGAAAATATAGTTAATTTTATTCGCAAACTCGATGATATAGATGGTCTTGTGCTCCCATATATAAATATTAATGGTAGATGGCTCGTATTAAGGGGATTTATGCATGAAAAATCTACAATGGCATTTTCTGATCTGCTTTCAGACTATCTTCCCCGAAATGGAATGATTGCAAAGGTTAGTTTAAAGCCATCCGAAGGTTCTCTTGAGTATATGGATAAATGGCATATAAAGCTTAAAACCATAGTTGTTAGCCTTCCAATGTCTGCATTCGGTCATTATCGTGTTATTAGTATGCTTAAAAATACTGGTGCAATTGGCCAGTTCGTAGACAATTATCCACGGGAAGGACAATTCAGATTACTTATATTCTCTGATAGGGACGGCAAGGAATTTGATACCATGGTGGAATTATCCAAGGATGAACATATATACTATACAAAAACTGACGAAGATATCCTGAATATCCTGTCTGAAAAGGCAATGAATAAAAATATTGCATGGAACTTCCTTTTCATGTATGCAGATGAAAATAAACTTTATTTGAAGTTTATACTCCCTGAATTCAGAGCAAGAGAATATTTAAATCTAATAGTTGATACAGAGATGGAATTGAAAAAAATGGACTGGGTAACGCTGGAATATTATGGGGATGCTATTGATCCAAATAGGGCGAAATTGCTTCTTTACCGTTAATATAGCTGAATCAGATACTCGCTTTATCTGACTACATAATATCTTTACATATTAAGTTGAAAGTTGCATTTTATATAATCACTTGATTTCATATTATCTGATACCTGATGCAACTAACCAAAAGGAGAAATGAAGGTTCGATGCATATCTAGTGACAGAAGAATATTATTAACCATATTTTTTACCGAAAAACCATTTTAAAATATTCAAATTCCTAATTAACTTATCTTTTGAAGAACCAGTCAGTATATAATACTCTATTGTTTTTGGACATTTATTGGCTTTAAAGAAATGAATAGTTTACACACCCTAACTATCACTGTCTATGGTAATAGAATATCTAATACCGCTTTCATTGCAATAATGTATATACTTATTTATATTCTCACCACTACCAAATTTTTTTGCGCCTATAAATACCAGCTTTTTACTACCCTCAAATAATGTATAATCCGGTCTATCAGCTTCATTTGTTAATTCTGATACAATTCTTCAGGGTTTTCTGTGTCCCATCCCAACAGCCTTAAAGATGGGTCTATTAATAAGTACCTAACAAGCCGCTCGTTTTTTGAATATTGTTCTTTATATTTATTGATTCTATCTCTCAATTTGTCAATTGTTTTTAATATTTCTTCCATATAGTCCTCAGTAACACTATTCATTATCCATCCTTCTCACTATCAGAAACTCCATTAAGTGTGCCAGAATAGTATGACATTAATGAAACTTAATTCTAAAGGTCAGTAATGCATCTTCTCTGTTACAAGTATATGTTTCTGGGTTGGCTCTAATATGAGTTAAATTATAAATCTCTTATTTTAGGAATTGTAGAATTTCTAGCGATTTAATTATACCTTCCTCTATTTTAATAGCCTGTTCGGATTTAGAGCTTTTGGCTCGATCTTTTAAGTGCTAGTTTGTTTTATACTTTATTTTTTCATTTTATTCTTTTAGATGTGTGTTCATCCCGTTCAATGACGCCCGCAAATTTTTTATTACATTATCTGGATTAGCATTACTTGAGAGCCCATCATTTGCTTTTTCTATGAATTCCAATACCCTATGATAATCCTCTAATTTAGGCCTATCAATAGTAATTCGTGTCGATAGAAGCAGAACTATAATAGCCAGATATCAGTAATATAAATGAAATATCACCGTTTCTTGACGATTCAATATACATTAAAGTAAAAATATTAAATATATTATCAAAAAAATGGTCCGATATTTATAATGAATGCAATGGGTAAGCAACTACCGCAGAAGTACTAATCAGTATATTATCTAAACATATGGACAACGATACATTACTTAAAGTATAGGTTATGGAGGCACTTTCTCCCCTATTTATCAAATACAGAATATATCATGCTTCATACCTCTTTATTTCGCCTGCAGTAATGGCTATAGCCCTGAAATTGTCAGATAATATGAATACTATATCATCAGAGTATTTCCACTGAGTTAGCAGCTTCTTGAGGCAGTCTATCATAATATTCATGGGCTCATACTGGCTGGAATTGCCAGGATAGCGTGTGAGATTTACGACTACCATAATTCCCACTGCCGGAATAGAATTTTTAAAATTAATTACAGCTTCCAATTTATCCATATCATCAATAACTGAATTCATCATTCTTGGTATTGCAACAGCTTCATACTCACGGCCGTACCTTATGTGCTTGACTTCCATATAGAATTCCTCAAGGATTCTATCCGTGAAAATATTCTCTATATGGAAATCTACTACTTCATCAAGGTTCCCTTCAGGATATAAATATTCCATGTGGACATCATTGAATACAAAACAATTATTGGACACCAGCTCATGGTATATCATTGCATTAAGGAAGCTTTTATGGCTTGAATAAACCTGCTCCTCATAATCTTTATTCTGGTTTATCTTTTCCTCATCGTTTATAACGATAAGCTTCTTCGTTGCAATTTCCACGGCATTCCTTATTTTTTCTATTGCAATTGCCTCTTCCATGTTATTTCACTCCAACTTCGTTCAATCATATATAGTTTTTATAGTGGTATTAAAATTATATTAGATTATAAATGTTGAATTTAAACTTAATATAATTCACCATCCTTTCAATTGTTGGAATATTAAAATGTATTTAAAAGTTCCCTCGGAATTATATATTAAAGGATAATGAAAGTTGAATTGAATTTACAGTAAAGATATTAAATTATCTGAAAAGGATATATTACGTTTTAAATGGGATAACTGGAATAAAACACATATGATAGGTTAAAAAGATGATATGAAGTTTCATTTGGGGATGATATTTGAATACTCTGGAATTATCATTGTAAATAAAATAACGCGAATATCAGTAAGTAAGATAGTGTAAATCGTTTTTCAACTCCTGTCTTTACATTTTAAATAATAATATTAGACACTAAGGGACGAGAAACTTAAATAGCAATATATTTATAATCTAAAATGGTAAATTCAAGCAACGATAATTTAACTCCTAAGCTATACCGTGTAATACTTCCAGTAAATGACATAGAAAAAGCGCAGATATTTTATTCAAAATTATTAAATATGGAAGGAAAACGTGTATCTTCTGGAAGACATTATTTCTACTGCAGAGGAGCAATATTAGCCTGTTTTGAGCCAAGAGCGGATGGAGATGATTTTGATCTTCCACCTAATCCTGATCACATATATTTCTCTGTTAAAAATCTAAATGATACATATGGGAGAGCAAAACAATTAGGAACTGAAATATTGGATGGTATAGCTAAAAGACCATGGGGAGAAACATCCTTCTACATGAAAGACCCTTTTGGGAACAAAATATGTTTCGTTCTGGAAGAAACTGTATTTACTGGAGAATAGGAATTTATATTGCTATAGCGTAAAGTGAAAAGGAAAATTAAAGGAAATAAATGATAATCACTTAAGATATGAATTTTATAATATAAAAACATTTCTATAACAATGGACTTTTATAGATATGGACTCAAGGGGATTTGAACCCCTGCCCTCTTCCATGCCAAGGAAGCGATCTACCGCTGATCTATGAGCCCTCTTCTACATATCACAATATACGGTATAAATTTTATCATATCAGCGCCTGGCTTCTCCCAGCAGAAGCCTGCCCACATAGGGTACATACACAGTCTGTAAAATAATCGAAATTAGAACAACAAATGACACAGCCGCATATATAACAGTGCCATATTCAATTAATAATGGTATATGGTCTGCCTGCCCTATCACAAAGGGAACAGTAGAAAGCACCACGGGAACAACCCCCCTGGGGCCGACAAGTGACATGAATGCCTTTGTCCTTGTATCGAATTTTATTACGTTCTTTCCCATATCAGAAATTCCTATGGAAATGAATACTGCAAGTGGCCTGATCACGAATATTACCAGAAGTGCAATAATGAATCCTAATATGATATAATTGAATATCTGAGTCCTTGTAAGAATGCTCCCCAGCAAAATGAATATGATTGATTGAGCCATGAAAGATAAATTCTCATTGAAATTCGTCTCTCTGTTCCAGAATATGCTTTTATCAGAATAATTACCAACAATTGCACCTGTAGCAATTATAGCAGGAAATGGTGTGATGCCGAAAGCTTCCATGGATGTAAATTCAAAGAGAACTATACCCAGTGTCAGGGCAATTAACAGGGATTCAAAGTTGAAATACCTGTTCAAATATATTATGAAAAAGCCAAATCCTATCCCCACAGCAGCAGGTATGAGTATTTCCAGTATAAGGAATATGCTGGAACCCAGGATTAGACCAGTATGTGATGTCAGCAGTGAGAAGAATGATGAGTATGAGACATCCGGAGCTATGATGCCTATCCCGATGCTTAACAAAATAATGCCCAGGGGGTCATTGAAAAGACTTTCACCAATGAGCGTGCCGGATATGTCATCCCTTATGCTCAGTTTCCTGAATGTCGGTATAAGCGATGCCGGATCAGTAGGTGATATAATAGCGCCGAATATGAATCCCACAATAAAGGGTGCTCCTGTGAGCATTGAAAAGAATATGCCGGCTCCAATTGCAGTAACCACCATCCCTATAGTATCCAGCGAGAGTATCTTTGTAAAGTATTTTCTAAGTATCCTGGGACTGAAGTTATGTGATTCATAATAAAGTATTATGACCAGCCCGAGCATGCCTATGCCTATTGTTGCAAATGATGAGAGAATGTATATGGCAAAACTGTGCTTTATGAAGCCAAGTAATGGCCCGAATATTAATCCCATGATGATCAGTACTGGTATATATACCATTGATGACTTCCTGGAAATGGGAATAGAAAATGCCGCAACTATGAGAATGAAGCTTATTTCATAGTAATCATATGTAACAGGGGATATAATCATGTCAGTTC
>JAKAAT010000061.1 GCA_021802205.1 Thermoplasmata archaeon | reverse complement strand
ATAGTATGGAATAAAAACGTAAAAATTAATAAAAGAAGTAATAATTAATCCCTATGAATCCTAGAGATGTAAGGAGAATGATGAACCAGATGGGAATAAAATCTACTGAAATGCCTGATGTAAAAGAAGTTATATTTAAGGGCAAGGATAAAGATTATGTCATAGAAAATGCATCTGTTACAATGATAGAGGCGCAGGGGCAGAAAACATTTCAGGTAATGGGAACGTTTAAGGAAAAACCTAAGACCCAGCAGGTAGAAGAATTCGACGAAGAGGATATAAAGCTGGTAATGGATCAGTGCAATGTGCCCAGGGAAAAGGCTAAAGAGGCACTTAAGAAAGCAGGGGGAGAACCGGCACAGGCAATTCTTGATCTGGGAAATTAAAATGGATTACCTTGACGAACTTCTTGCCAGGCAGATACCTAATGAGGAGGAGACAAGAAAGCTTGCTGCTATATCATCTGCTATTATTAATAAGATAGATAATATTTGCAGAAATGAAAATATAGATGCAACGTGCGTCGAAGTAGGTTCTGTATCGAAAAACACCAATCTGAAATCCAGTGATATAGACATATTCATTACGTTTGATAGATCTTACCCTGTGGATTACATAGAGAAAAAAGGCCTTGAAATCGGTCACAGGGTATTAGAAAACGGTACAGAAAAATATGCAGAGCATCCATATGTTTCAGGTTATATTGATGGGATAAAGGTAGATATTGTACCGGCATTTAAAATCGGTAAGGGAGAAAAAATAGTTTCAACTGTAGATAGAACACCGCTGCACACCGTTTATGTGAATAACAATACGGATGAAAAAACCATTCATGATATACGCTTATTGAAGGTATTTTTAAAAAGCATCAATGTATATGGATCCGAAATCGCAAAATCAGGATTCTCGGGATATCTCTGTGAAGTTCTGATCATTCATTTTAAAAGTTTTGGCAGATTTATAGAATATATGGCAAACCTGAGAGGAAAACTCATTATCCCTGAGGAAACCATAGATAAATTCAATGAACCCGTAATAATAATTGATCCGGTGGACCCATTAAGAAATGCAGGTGCTGCAGTTAGCCAGGAAAACCTGTCCAGATTGAAACTTGCATCCAGAATATATATGAAGGGTAGAACTGATTTATTTAATCGTATACCCGTGGTAAAAAGAAAGCGTGAAACTAACATAAAGATATTTGTAGTGGAAAAGCCAGATATTATAGATGATATAATATATCCACAGGCAGTGAGACTGAAAAACAGAATATGGGATATATTTCAGGAGAATGGATTCATTCCCACAGCATCTGAAATATATGTGGGCAAAGATATAGAAATTCTAATAGAATACAAACTGGAAGAACTTCCGGGAATCGAGATTCATAAAGGACCTCCTGTTGAATCCAATGAGGCCATAAAATTTATTGATGTTTGGAACAGCAATCCAAGGTTGATGCGTGGCCCTTATATTATGGATGATAGGATTTATGTGGATGTTAAAACCAGAATAAGGAATATGGAGGGAATTATAAGAAAAGAGTTAAAAAATGAGGATATTGGTAAGAATTTAAATCAATTTAAGGATGAAATTAAAATATTATCTATAGATGAGAACTCACCTTTGGAAGTTGAAAAAAGGTTTTATTCAAAATACCTCTTTTGAAAGTTATCCTCCTGAGAAAATTTCTAGGAGAACAAGATTATCACCAGGATTGATAGTAAGGTCTGATGTCGCTGGTATGCCATTCAAGATAGCAACAAATCCATCTTCATTTATTCCCATGGAATCATAGATCTCCCATAACCTGACAGGTTTTTCTATACTGATTGTTTCCTTTTTTCTTCCTATTATCTCAATCATAACAGCTCCGGGCAGATTCGAACTGCCGTCATCGGATCCAAAGTCCGGAATGCTTGTCCACTACACCACGGAGCTATAATTAATCATAATCATAAATGGATATTAAAATGTGTTGAGAAAATAGGGTTATTATAAAAATAAAATTATTTTTTGGCTGAGCAGTTAAATTCATCACTGCATGTTTTGCCAAGACTCCTGAGTATGGAGAAAACAATTCCTAGACCTTTCTGTGCATCCTCGTCCTTCATGGCACGAAGCGTGCCCATCATTCCACCGACAGGCGTCACTGTATCAGTCTTGATTGCATTTTCTACAGCCTTTATCATGTTAACATAATGAGGTGCTACACTAAGGTCCAGTGTTCCTAGAGATTCCAGTATTGGTTTCTCGTTCATAATCAGGTTCATGGTAAAATCGTTTGAGAATAATCCCATTAATAATCCCATCGCACCATCATCATTGAGAACTCCCAGTACAGGATCGAGGATGCCCTTATTCTGCATTATACTGACCATCTCAAGCAGATTGCTCAAAGCCCTTACATTCTTTTCCTCTGACATTATTTTTAATAATACCATGACAGAATCTGTCTTTGTTGTAAGAGACAGTACGTCATCACTCGTCAAGAGGGTAAAGATGGTTTTTAATGTTTCATCGTCACTCAATATACCGGATATTACATCCAGAAATCCAAGGTTATCAAGCTTTTTAATGAGCTCTACTGCCCTGGTTAAACTGGAAATGTATTCCGGTTTCATCAATTTTTCTAACTGTTCATCTTCTGACATCATAATATATCACCAGCTGGCAAGATACTTGTCAAGTGCCATATCTCCATTTGTCCACATGAAGTATTTGGTAAACAGTTCCTTCTTTATATGGTTTGTGGGTGACGGCTGGGCTATTTTTTTGTCTCCACCATAGAAAGTTGTGTCATCAACTGATATTGCAAAGCCTTCAAGTGGATTATCCGCTATACATACAACTTCCGGTGTATATGTGTCTATTTTTGTTGGAACTCCTAGCCTGTTTGCAAGGTCCTGCATTGCAATTCTTGATGTCTGTACTGCAAGGAATCCGAGCTTTGGAACAGTTATCTGGTTTGAGTCTCCACATGAATAGACATTGGGATATTTCACAGATCTCATATGCTCATCTGTAACCATGAAACCTCCATCATCAAATAGATCCTTGGTTGAATTCTTAACTGCATCATTAGCCTCGTAGGGTGGCAGTATAACAGCTATATCTGCCTTTATTGTTTTCCCATCCTCACCAACTATCTCATCCTTTTTGATTTCGCTTACACGGAAATTCCATACCATATCAAATCCAGCCTGTGAATACATAGTTTTTATGACTCCTCTGGATTCCTTTGAAATATCTGTAAGTACTTCTTCACCAGGTGAGAAGATTGTAATGTGTGTTTTATCCATAACTCCTTTATTCTTGAGGAATGCAGGTATCATCAATGAAAGCTCGAATACAGGACCCTCACATGCTGATTCTGCTACATTTGCCCAGTTATTAGGATATTTCCCTCTGGGATTCAATGTTCCCTGATAGAATACACCGGAGCCAATGGCTATATTCCCGCCTTCGAACTTATTTAATCTATCATAAAGCGCTGTTGCAAAATCAGGCTCGCAGGCACTTGCACCGTATTCATCCCATCCCTTCAGGTGTTCTACTCCTAGCTTTGCGCCGAAAGCAACAACAAGGTAATCATATGTAATGTTTTCCTTCTTTCCATCTGGTGTTGAGTATTCCACTTTATTTTTCTTTGCATCTATTGCTGTAGCCTCTCCAAGAATGAACTTTATCCCCTTTGCAGGCAGGGCTGTAGCAAGATCAACTTCCAGATCCTCTGCTTTGAAAACTCCTATACTGACATGGGGCATACCCGGCCTGAAAGCAGCATAGGGTGTGTTATTAATTAATGTTACATCAATCTTATCTCCAAGCAATCTCTTTGCTGTGTAGGCAGCAGTCAATCCAGCAAACCTTCCTCCTAAAACAAGTAATTTAGTCATATTTCACCACTAATGTTATAATATTACAGTTATATATTAAGTTTTTTATCATAATTATGAAGAAAAATGCTTTTTTGGTAAAAAAATAGGTATATACTTTATATAGATTATGTATCTATTTATAAGAGAAAAAAGAATAAATTATTTTATAAAATAAAATGTCAAAAAAATCATTTTTATTTCATTCAACTTCATTATTCAATAATGTTGCTCTTTTGACAACCTGGTTTATAAATCCGGAAGTAGTATACGGCCCGCCTGACTCTATAGGGATTATACCGTCATTTATTATATTTTTCAAAGATTTCTCTATAATGGAGGCTGGTTCGTTCATTTTTATATGTTTCAACATCATTATGGATGAGAGTATGGATGCTACAGGATTAGCAATATCTCTACCGGCAATATCAGGTGCACTACCATGTACCGGTTCAAATATAGAATTTTTATCACCTATATTGCCGCTGGGTGCATATCCGAGGCCGCCAGCAAGAGAACTTGTCATATCTGATATTATATCCCCGTAAAGGTTGGGTGCGATGATATATGTATATTTTAAAGGGTTTTTTATTATATTATATGCAAGCGAATCTGCGTACTCAAAATTTATTTTCTTTTTAGATATACTAGATTGTTTACCTGCTATTTCCCTCCAGAGAGAATACATTTCAATAGCATTGGCTTTGTCTGTTACAGTAATAATGCCCGAATCTGCAATTTCATATGCTTTTTTGAAGAACCGGTTTAAATTTCGTTCAGAAAGCATTCCTAAGGTATAATATATTGCATTATCAGCGGTTCCTGAAATATCAATATCATAATTATACATACCATCCTGTTTTCTGAACTTTTTTGTACCAGTAAATGTGCCAGAGATACCTGAATAGAAATCTTCCATATTCTCTCTAAGTACGGTTATATTGATCTCGTTCCCGGTTATTTTCTTGAAAGAAATAGCCGGCCGGATATTTATATATAAATCTAATTCCTTTCTGAGTTTGAGTATAACGCCTTGCTCCATTATTCCTGGCTTAACACGGAAATCCCCAATGGCGCCAAAGAATATGGATTTATAACCTTTTAAATCATTTATTTCCTTATCCGTTACTGTTATCCCATTATTGATATATCGTTGAGATGATATATCATAATAAACAAAATTAAGCGATTGATCTACTGAATACAGCATTTCACATACCCGGGGAATTATTTCTTTTCCAATCCCATCCCCTGGGATAACCGCTATATCTACCATTTTCCAGACCTCACATAATTTATAAGTCCGTTGCTTTCAATGATATTTTTTAAAAACTCAGGATATTCCTTGAATTTAATCTCACTTCCACTATATAATATTCGGCTATTCTGGAAGTCCACTGTAATTTTTTCAAAATTGTTTGCGGTAACCTTTGCCTCTATAACTGGAATTCCAGTATTTATAGCGTTTCTGAAGAATATTCTTGCAAAGCTCTCAGCAATAATACAGGAAATGCCTAAGCCCTTTATGGTAATCACAGCATGTTCCCTGCTTGACCCAGAACCAAAATTTTTACCTGCTACTATTATGTCCCCATTCTTTATAGATCCAGCTAGATCAGGATATTCGTTTTCCATGAAGTGTGGAGCCAGCTTATCCGGGTCTGAGGTATTCAGATACTTTGCCGGTATAATCTGATCTGTGTCAACATTATCTCCTAATACAATTGCCCTTCCACTTATTGTTGTTACCATTTATATCTCCTCCGGTGTTCCTATCCTTCCCAGTATGGCAGATGCTGCAACTATTGACGGGTTGGCCAGATAAACTCGAGATGTTTTATCCCCCATTCTTCCAATAAAGTTCCTGTTTGTGGATGATACGCAAACTTCATCGGGACCTAAAACACCCATATAACCTCCAAGGCACGCCCCGCATGTTGTTCCGGAGAAATAACCGCCTGCCTCTACAATAGTATCTATAAGGCCTTCCCTGAGAGCCTGATTATAAACCTCCTGGCTTGCAGGGACAACCATTAATCTAACTCTTCTATCTACCTTTCTGCCCTTTAATATTGAAGCTGCTTTTCTGATATCTTCTATTCTGCCGTTGGTACATGAACCGATATAAGCCTGATCAATCCTTTCATGTACTTCTGAAACATGTTTCACATTATCCGGTGAATTCGGAATCGCTATAGATGGTTCTATCTCATTCATGTTTATTTCTATTGTTTGATCGAAATCTGCATTATCATCGGATTTTACAATTTTATATTCACCCGTATTACGCTGCTTCAGGTATTCTATTGTTTTTTCATCTGTATCAAAAAATGAGCATTTGGCTCCTGCCTCGGTGGTCATATTAGCCATTGTCATTCTCTCATTTATATCTATATATTTGATATCTCCAGAAAATTCCATGCATTTGTATGCTGCACCGCCATTTTTTATTCTGAATAAAATATTGAGAATTATATCCTTTCCCTCCACTCCTCTGGATGGCTTCCCATTGAGATTGATTTTAATGGTTTCCGGAACCTTGAACCACATTTTCCCTGTTGCAAATATTACACCTGCCTCCGTGCTTCCGATACCTGTTGATATGGCTGAAAGGGCACCGTATGTATTTGTATGGGAATCTGCGCCAGCAATGAGCCTGCCCGGTGCCGCAAAACCCTTTTCCATCATGACCTGATGACATACCCCGCCATTTCCAATATCGTAGAGCCATGTTCCATTGTTCAGTGCAAAATCCTTTGATTTTTTATACTGTATTGCTGAATTTATATCCTTTGGGGGAATGAAATGATCAGGAATAATTATAATTTTATCGCTTTTTGCTTTCATACCCAGATCGTTGAATGCATCAATGGCTATAGGTGCAGTTATGTCATTGGCCATAACATAGTCTACATTTGCCACAACGTAATCTCCGGCCCTTGAATCTGTTCCACTTTTTTCTGAAAATATTTTTTCTACTGCTGTTTTATTCATTATTTACCACCTGTAATAAATATTCATCATCAACTGTCTTATTCTCATTTTTTATTATCTTTAATATGTTATTAATTTCATCCTCTGTTTTGTATATACCTTTATTTTCAAGTATGTATTTTATTGCTGCCCTTCCCGAGTGCTTCCCTATCACTATTCTCCTTTTTGCACCGAAAATTTCTGGATTTATTGCCTCATAGGTTTTAGGATTATTTATTATTCCCTGGACATGTATTCCGGCTTCATGAGAAAATGCATTTTCTCCTGTTATTGCTTTGTTTTTCTGGGGAATGATTCCGCTTGCCTCTGAAACATACCTAGAAATGCTATATAGTTTTTCCATTTTTATATCTGTGTATGAATCGGAGAAACCATAAATTGAAGATACCACCTCCTCCAGTGATGCATTTCCGGCCCTCTCACCTATTCCGTTGATGGTTACCTGAACTTCATCTGCATCGGCCATAATACCTGCTAATGTATTTGCTGTTGCCATGCCGAAATCATTATGACAGTGTACACTTATTTTTTTGTTAGTAAATTCTTTTATTCTTTTTATAAAATAATACATGGACATTGGATTCATTATGCCTATGGTATCAGGAAAATTTACAGTATCAACATCTATTGCTCCTATTATTTTTTCCATAAAATCCATATTGCTTCTTGTGGCATCCTCTGGTGAAAATATTACCCTGAGCCCGTGTGACCTGGCATATTCAACGGAATCAGTTATCCTGTCAAAAACCTGATCGCCTGACATTTTCAGCTTATACTGCATATGTATGTCTGATGTTGCTATGAACAGGTGTATTATACTGGAATTTGATTCTATGACCTTATCTATATCATTTCTATTGCATCTTGCCAGTGAGCATGTGTTGTTTAAATCATAATTGATACGCTTCACTGTTGTGAGTTCATCATGGGAGACCGCAGGGAATCCGGCCTCAATTATGTTTACTCCGGCATCGTTTAATTTCATTGCAATCTCATACTTTTCCTTCATTGAAAATGAAACTCCAGGTGTCTGTTCTCCATCCCTGAGTGTTGTGTCAAATATGCTTATTTTCTTTCTTACTGGCTCATATCCCTTCCTGCTATATTCTCCCATATTGAAAAAATCGCCATAGCCTCTACTATCATAAAAATACATCTTATTACCTCCAAAAATTTTTTAATGAAGATAACGTTTAGTCAAGCAACAAAAAGTATAACTGCCTGATGAACGTTACGGAATTCATTATAATTTAAAATACATAATCCTATATAAGGTTTGTTGTTATATTAAATTTATCTTCAATCGTATTCCTAAACTCTTAGACTCCAAAATAGATGCTTCAATGTTAGTAGTGTGCTTTGGAATATACAACAAGGAGATCATATACAATAGAGCTATACAGCAAACGTGAGAAAATACTTATAGATCATTATCTTCAATTTTTCTCCAATAGAATGGATAGAATGATGTATATTATCAAGGATAAACTATCCATAGCCAAATAAAAATTTGAGAAAGTGATGGAGAAAAGGATTTAGATCATAATGTTACTTTCCATAGAGGACATGCCTGTTATAATACCATCTCTGAAATATGGGAAAACTAGAGGTAGTTTAATTGTAAAAGAGTATTAAGTATATAGATAGTAATTACAGGACATCATGTTTACTTATATGATGCAGAAAATATTTATATTAACATATATTATAATTAAATATTAAGGTAATGAAGATGAGTGATGATAAAGATAATAATGAAACAAAAGTAAAGGGCCATTATATTCATAGAAATGGAAAGGATGTTTGGATACCTGAACATGAAATGAAAGAAAATGAAAATGTCCGCGAAAGGCATGAACATAGATTAAGTGAAGAAATAGAAGGATTAAAAGATCAGGAAGAAAATAAAGAGACTGACAATAAATATGATAATAAAAAATACGAAATGGGTATAGATATGCAGACAACATCAAATCATCCTGGCTATTCCGATGAATTATCTGCGGAGGAAAATTATGAGAGGGGTTTAAAATTTGCAGAAGCGCATGGTTATGATAAATTATGGGTTGCGAGGAGTTTAGAACAGCTAGCAAATTTAACACATAAAGAGGTTTACAAGGAAGCAGCATCATTGGCTTTCCAGGAATACGACAAGGATAAAAAATAATATAATTTATAAAAATTCAGTAGATTGATATAATCATTTTTGTTTTTCAATGTTTTGCACATAATCAAATTAAAATTTTCTGTATCTTACTGGTTAAAACATTTGGTTTTTAGGACAATGCCGTGAGCCGGGATTGAACCAGCGACCTCCAGATCTTCAGTCTGGCGCTCTCCCAACTGAGCTATCACGGCGGTAATGGCATATTGCTAATCTTTATTAAAATGTTTTTATCACAATCAACTT
>JAKAAT010000060.1 GCA_021802205.1 Thermoplasmata archaeon | reverse complement strand
TGATTCTGCTATTTCATTTGCAGGTTTTTTCAGTATCTTCTTCACTGTTTTCATAATAATTGAAAATTAAATTATCCTATAAATATGACATGGTAGGACAATGGTTAAGTATTGGAAACTGGTAAGAAATATATGCATCAATTCCCA
This sequence comes from Thermoplasmata archaeon, assembly GCA_021802205.1. Classification (GTDB taxonomy): domain Archaea; phylum Thermoplasmatota; class Thermoplasmata; order Thermoplasmatales; family Thermoplasmataceae; genus Ferroplasma. The sequence continues at coordinate 9,176 of JAKAAT010000060.1, read as the reverse complement.
CTAAAACCCATTAACTTATCGAAAGGCATATAGATCATTATATTTTGAGATTTATGGATATTGTTTCCATGTTCTCTGAGATTTTTATGAATATTCTTATTTAATCTTGCACAAAAACTTATAGATAAATATTACAAATAATAAGGTCGTAATGCAACTATTTAAATAGTACATGATTATCCATTTTAATGTAAACTACTCAAGTTAGTGTTGCATCTACTCTGAAAAAGAGATATATAAGAATTGCGCCCATACTGTTTTTTCTGTATGTGATAAACTTTCTGGACAGAGTGAATCTGTCATACGCAATATCTGCGGGAATGTTTACAGATATAGGAGCACCAGCTTCATCTGCAGATTTAATTGCCGGTATTGCTTCGGCCCTATTTTTTGTGGCTTATGCATTACCACAGGTTTTTACGACGTTAAGGATCAATAAGGTAGGGGTAAGAAAGATATTTGCAGTAGCTTTTACGGCATGGGGAATAATTACAATAGCCACGGGCTTTGTTCAGAATGTTCCCGAGGTATATGCACTCAGATTCATTCTTGGTCTTGCAGAGGCACCGTTCTACGCTGGTGTAATGTTCTTCATGGGTATATGGTTCATAGAGTCTGAAAGAGGAGTTGCCAACAGCTTCTTCAATGCCGCCATCCCTGTTGCAGGAATTTTTGGTGGTCTAATTTCCGGCGAAATATTCCTTGTATACGGCAATAATCCTGGCTGGAGATATCTTTTCGTCATAGAGGGAATCCTTGCTGTGGTATCCGTTGCCATACTGTGGGTAGTTCTAACCGACTTCCCGGAACAGGCAAAATGGATGTCAAAGCAGGAGAGAGATGCTCTTCAGGGTGACCTTGATCTGGAAGAGAAAAACAAACCAATAAAAGTTTCATGGAAGGAAGCACTTATGCAGCCGGATGTAATACTTCTAACAGTTGTTTATTTCCTCGGTGTAACAGCTCTATATGGATACTCCATATGGCTACCATCCATAATAAAATCCTTCGCGCATGTACACGCAGCTGAGGCAAGCTTCCTTTCAGATATACCGTATATTGTTGCTGCAATAGCTCTCATATTTATACTAAGATATTCTGACAGAAAAGGAGATAGAAAGCGTTTAACAGCAATAATATTCTTCATTGCATTCATAGGATTATCCCTGAGTGCTTTCACAATATCAAACGCAGTTGTATCGTTTATATTTTTCACAATATCTGCTATAGGGATATTCACCTTCCTGCCTGTATTCTGGAATATACCACAGGAATCTTTAACAAGGGAAAGCTCCGCAGCATCCATAGGTCTCATAAACGGGCTCGGCAATCTGGGAGGCGCAGTAGGACCCATAGTTGTGGGAGGCCTGGAAACTGTAACACATTCCTTTGTAGCAGGAGTATATGGAATGGCTGTATTTGCAGGACTTGCCGGTGTTTTAGTTCTATTCGTAAAACATTCTAGATAAGTTTATTTTTTTTAAAAATTTAATTTTTATATTTTCTAAATAGATATATATTACTATATTTTCATATATTATTTATAGGGAATATGACTAAATATACATACACTATTGATATCTATGGCATATAATGCTCTGGACAATGCAAAGATGAATTCTTTGCACAAGAAAATTACAGCTCTATCTGTAGGCGGGACATTTCTTGATGGTTATGATATTTCCATAATATCGGTTGCCCTGATTGTGATGTCTAAATCGGCTTTTGATCTGAATACAGACTTCGGAAAGGCAATGATAGGTGCTTCAACGACAATAGGAATGCTAGTAGGTGCAATCCTTTTCGGATACATTACCGATTTATACGGGAGGAGAACCATGTATATGTACGACATGGTTATTTTTATCATTTTAACAATAGCAACGGCATTTTCCTGGAATTTTGCTTCATTATTTACAATGAGGTTCATACTGGGACTCGGCCTCGGTGCAGATTATGCAATAGGGACAACAATTATAAGTGAGTTCTCACCGGTTAAATATAGAGGAAAGTTACTGGTTACCAATGTACTGGCCTGGTTTGTAGGAGCCGCTGTGGCAGCAGGAACAGGATATATTTTACTGTCTCTAGGACCTCAGTCATGGAGATACATGTTTCTTTTAGGAATAATACCTGCAGCAATAATTCTTGTTCTCAGAAGAGATGTTCCTGAGTCAGCAAGATGGCTTAACAACAAGGGAAAAACTAAGGAAGCATCAGCGGTAGAGGAGGAACTTACTGGAACTTCTGATAATCTGGTGGCGATTAAAAAAGATAATAAAAATCCTTTGAAAGACCTTGTAAGCAAGAAATATATCAGGAGCCTGCTTTTCATAGGAATTTTCTGGTTTACTTTCGACGCCTCGTTCTATGGTATCAGCATATTCAGTCCTACAATACTGGAGTTGCTCGGTTTGAAGGCAAGATTGGCAGTTTTGGGTTCTGGTGTATTTGATGTCTTTGCGATACTTGGCAGTCTTACGGCCATTATACTGATCGATAGAATAGGAAGAAAGGGAATTACCATTCTGGGATTTTCAGGCATGGTTGTATCACTTGCCGCACTGGGTATAGTTACTTTTTATGTTCCAAATAAATCTGCATTTGTAACTGACGGTGCACTCATATTTGCACTGTTTCTCATGTTCTATATTACAGAGGCTATAGGGCCAGGATCTACGGATTTCGTTTACCCTGTAGAGTTATTCCCAACTGAAGACCGTGCTACAGCTCAGGGATTTGGAACCTCTGTAAGCAGAATTGGGGCAATCCTAGGTATAACCACATTTCCGTTTATAGTTACAGCCTATGGTTTCAGTATAAGTCTTTTCTTCTTTACCGGACTGGCAGTGATTGGTTTACTGGCAACAGTATTTCTGGGAACAGAAACAAAGGGAAAGACATTAGAAGAAATCAATGCTGAAGAAGAGCATTCCAAGGTAACTACCACTACAGGAGCTAAATAAAATTTTTAAAAATAAATACTTATCTCCTGATAAATTATTTTCAATACATTCCTTATCAATTTATCCTCTGATTTTCTGTACGCATATATGAATCTTTAAGTATTATTTTGTAGCGTTCAAAAATTGAACTCTGCAGCATTTATTTCAACAGTATTGTAATTCATTCTAATGGCACAAATATACAGTGGAAACGGTACTTACCTGTTTATCATTATTTTTATGTTATTCATACCAATAAGGCGCTTATATTCAGGGTTGAATGGGAGAAAATTTAAAAAATAGAAATTTAAACTTTATCTAATTCCTCACTTAGATCAAATATCTTAAATATTTAGTTGTAATCAAATTATGATAATTATGTTACAACAATTTATTAACAGAATACAAGAATTGAAAATACTTGAAACCAAATATATGGAGAATAGAAAGCAGTTGATGGTCATTTACGGTAGACGGCGAATAGGAAAAACAGAATTAATTAAGAAATTTATTGAGAATAAACGATATATATATCATTTATGTACACAGGATAGCATTATTAATAATATTAACGAATTAAAACTACACTTCGCATCCGTAACAGGGAAAATCTATTTCGCAGATCTGGAATCTGACTTTTATAATCTATTTAAATATTTTATAAATGAGATAAAATCAGAAAAAATAATTATTGTGCTGGATGAATTTCCTAATTTGATAGGCCTGAGTCCGGGCATTGTTTCTGTAATGCAGAAAATATATGATGAATTAATGGATAAATCCTCTCTGTATATTATATTATCCGGTTCCAGTATAAGCATGATGGAGGATGAACTATTGAGTTATAAATCACCTTTATATGGGAGGAGAACTGGGAGTCTTGAACTTTTAACCTTCGGAATCAGAGAAGCCAGATACTTTTATGATCCTGATTTTGAAGATCTAATTAAGATATATTCAATTTTCGGAGGCATTCCATTCTATCTCTCTCTTGTTGATAAAAACTTGTCAGTTGAGGAAAACATAATAAACAAAATAATGACAAAAGGTGAAATCCTATACGAAGAACCAAAAGTACTCCTCAAGGAAGAGTTCAGGGAACCGCGTGTTTATGAACTTATTCTAAGATATATATCCATTGGATATAATACATATGGAAAGTTGGAAAATGCTACACATCTGGATAAAGGAAATATATCGAAGTATCTTGAAACCCTTATTTATGTTAGACTGATTGATTATATACTGCCTTTAAACCAGAAACGCCGGGGAATTTATGAAATAAAGGATTATTTCATGACTTTTTATTACCGATTCGTGTATCCAAATTTATCCATGCTGGAGATTGACCAAAGTGATAAAGTAATGACTTTAATCAAGACTGATCTAAATATTTATTACGGACATGCATTTGAAAAGATAGTTATTGAAATGATAAAAACAGGTATTATTGAACTACCATTTATGCCCACAAACGTCAAAAGGTTCTGGAAGAAGGAGGTTGAAATAGATGCAATAGCCTTGAATGAAGATACTGGAGATATTTGCTTTATTGAATGCAAATTTTCAGAAAATGTAGATGGCCTACATATTTATCATGATTTAAAATATAAATCCTTATCAGTAGATTTCAGAAGGTCTAGGGAATTTTATATGATAGTTGCAAAATCATTTAAAACCAGAAGTAAAGAAGCAATTAACCTTGATTTCCAGGAATTAGATAAATTAACTTCAAGAATAAATAAATGAAAAAATAATAAAACTGGATAAAAATATAATTATAATACTATGTCCTGGAATGGCATTATTATATCTTTCTCCTTGTGAGCTTCCAGAATCGCAAGTGTTTCGTCGGTCAAATGAATGGGTACCAGCTTCTTTGCATGACTTTCCCTGAATCCCTTCATGGCTGAAGAATAGGTAGAATGCTTCCAGAATTCGGCAGTTTTGTAATCTTCATCGGGATATGTCATCTCATGGAAGAATAGGTCTGCATCCTCCCCAACCCTAGCAATATTATCATTATATGCAGTATCCCCAGTATAGGCGATAATATGATTCTGGTACTCTATTCTATACATATTATCCGGAATAGCGTGATTGCCATGAAAAGTTTCAATATAATCATGTTCACTCTTTTCTATGAACCTTGCCTTGAGCTCGTAAACCTCCCTGCCATCATTGATTTCCACATAGTTAGCTGTTACCCTGAATTTTTCATTATCTGGTGTATTATATAACTGAAGTATACGTTCTGTGTTCTTCTTAATTCCCGGTGGGCCCATAATTATGAGTTCATCCTTGATATTCCTTGAACCCCTATACCACAGAATTTCAGCAAGTCCACCGAAATGATCCAGATGCATATGGCTTATCAAAATTTTCTCCAGCTTTCCAGGATCTACTCCAGATTCTAACATGGATTCAATAGTGTGTGGACCGCAATCAAGTAATATCTGCCTGTCAATAATCATTGATACATTTCTCCGTCCTGCCTCAATATGAGAAGACCAGTTTCCCATAAATTTTATTTCCATTTTTTCACCATCTGTATTTTAAAATTACCCTGCCATAATTAATGATTTCCAATATACTTCATATATAACTATATAATATATATATTGAATGAAATAGAGAGTTTTTAAGAATTTATCATTGCTCTATATATTTTATCATTTCAGGTGATACCCCAGTTTCCTTCATGTATACGTTCAGCCCGGAAGATTCAATTATCTCTAAACTGGCTTTCATGTCATCTCTATTTTTCTCAGGTTCAAGTTTTTTCCAGAGTGGGAATACCAGTTTTTCTTCCTGAGAGTTATGGAATGTCAGGGTCTGATAAAATAGTGGAATCCTCTGTTCATACAGTGGGTTTTCATCAGCTTTCCATTTTACAAGGTTGCTGTACAGTTTATCCAGAAGTTTATGATCGGCGATCAGGCTATCTACCGTTTTCTTTGCTTCATTATCTCCCAATAAAACCAGTTCAGGAAATACTACTTTCTCCTCTATGGCTACATGTATATCCATGAGAAATGCCCTGAATCCCATCATATCAATAAAATCATTTTTTTCAGATCTGATTCTTAGTGCAGAATGATCTATCATTAGCAACTCCACTGCATCCATGAGAGGAAATATAAACCATGTATATTAAATAAGCAGGGCAATCAGTAAAGTATTACCTTTTGTTTAGATTAATAGAAAAAAACAGTCTTCAGAAATGACATAATAAGCAATGGATAAATAATCAACTTAATAATTCTTAAATATTATTTTTCTGTAGTTTTATTGTTATAAAAAAATGTTTAGTACACGCACTGATGATATCTCATGAAATTAAGAGAATTCGGTACAACCGGCAAGAAACTGTCAGCACTGGGTATAGGAACATGGGAGATTGGAACTGATATAAACAAAAATATTGAATCAATAAAATACGCTCTTGACAATGGAATTAATTTCATTGACACCGCCGAAATGTATGGAACCGAACCCATTGTTGCAAAAGCTATCAAAGGCTATAGAAGATCAGACATATTCATAGCAACAAAGGTATGGCCAGATCATTTTGATCACGATTCAGTTATAAAAGCATGCAATGGTAGCCTAAAAAAACTTGAAACTAATTATATTGATCTATATCAGCTGCACTGGCCAAGTAAGACTGTTCCCATAAACGAAACGATGAAGGCTATGGAGGAGTTGATAGATGAAGGTAAAGTTCATTATATCGGGATAAGCAATTTTTCCGTGGATCAGACGAAGGAGGCTATAGAAAGCATGAAAAAGTATGAAATTGTATCCAACCAGGTGGAATACAGCCTGGTGACCAGGGACATCGAGATCTCCGGGTTATATGATTTTTGCAGGGATACCAAAATTGCTGTGATTGCTTACAGTCCATTATCCCATGGAAAAATATTCTCTAAAATTGAAATGATTGATGAACTTGAAAAAATAGGCACTTCATATAACGCCACTGCATCACAGATGGCTCTCGCCTGGCTAATGAACAGGGATAATGTTTTTCCTATACCAAAGGCAAGCAATAAGGAACATATGAAGGAAAATATATCCAGTGCGGATATCAAAATAAAACCCGAAGACATGAAGAAAATGGATAAGATGGAGGCAAAATACTATCAGTAATCCATAGCCCCAGGACATGGTTCCAACTGAATTGCATTTTTAGAGATTTCAGGAAAATTATAGTATATTTCAATAATTTTATTTCAAGCAAAAACATAATTAAGAATAATACTTTCTATTATACATGAGGATTCTTGTTGTAGGTGTGAACAATTTCGGGCAGATGCACCTGTCCGCAATAAAAAACATGGATATAAGCATAGTTGAAAGAAAAACTGATGTTATTGAAAAATCTAAAAAGAAATTCAGAATAAATTCAGTGTACAGCAGCTATGATGAGGCGCTCAATGATAAATTTGACATAGTCGATCTTATTGTGCCACATTATCTCCACAGGGAAATGGCCATGAAGGCAATGGAAATGGGGAGCAATGTCATGATTGAAAAACCCATAGCAACATCTGTAAAGGATGCAGAGGATATGATAATAGCATCGAGAAAATTCAATGTAAAATTCATGGTTACAGATCAGTACTATTTTGATCCGTCTGTAAGAGAGGCTGTGAGAATAATCAAAAACGGCGAAATCGGCAAACCTATATCCATTGTTGTTAGGGATCAGAGATATTACACAAATAAAGGCTGGAGGACAAACAGCAAGAATATGGGGGGAGGATCTCTCATAGACGGTGGTATCCATTTCATTGATACTCTTCTGAACTTCGGCGGTGAGTATGACAGTATAGATGGATTTAGCCGGCATGGTGGTTCTGCCCTTCAGGGTGAAGACACAACCACTGCAATGTTTAGATTCAAGAACGGAAGTACAGGGCTATTCTTCTATACATGGGCGTACCGTAATCCACCCGAACTCCCAGCCTTCGAGGTAATCGGTGACAATGGGTCTCTATACGAGGACCCTGCATCCAGGACGGAATGGGGGATTGATACTGCTAACAGAACTGTTTATGGCGATCTTATTCTCAATGGCAAGAAACTCAATATTAAAAAATACGATGTATATGAAAAGGAGATGGGAGAATTTGTAAAGAGCGTGGAAAATGACACTCAGGTTCCATTTCCTCCAGAAATAGCTCTCAGGGATTTAAAAGCCGTACTGGAGATATATGGAATGTCATGAAAGCCATTAAATATTATTCTTACTGGTGAAATATAAAATATTCAGATTCATGATGTAAACCAGTAGGAGGTGCTAAATGTGAGGCATAATTTCGCCATAAAATTTCCATAAACTGGCTTTAATAATTAAAAATAGTTTACTATTCGATACAATAAGTAATGTAGTTTAAATGATGCTGTCCATATGTAAATTTCAAAAGGGTTAAATAGTATTTATTATATTATATAGTATGCAGCAATCAGATTTTTACGGAGAAATAAAGAGGGTTGTAAAGGGACATGAAGCTACTGATAATGACTTCATCAACAGATTTGCAAGAGGAGAAATATCCGATGAGGAGTTTATCCGGTTTTCAATTGAATTCTACCATTTTACGCGGGAGTGGCCTGAAATACTTGCAAAATTGCTTGTAAGTACTGAGAATGAGAACGATGCGTACGAGCTTACAGGAATACTGGTATCTGAGCTCGGTAGCGAGGATCCTGCGAAAAGGCACGAGCTTTTATACAGAAGATATTTAAGATCAATCGGTCTTAAACCCGAGGATTTGGTGAAAAGGAAACAGTTACCGACCACAAAGGCATGGCTTGACGGAATGAGAGACTATTTTTCATCCGACCACGCAAATGCCTTAGGCGCAGAATTTGCACTTGAAAATATGGCTATACCCATGTGGGATAAATTGCTACCAGGATTGAAGATAATGAAGGAAAGGAAATACAGGGATATGGATATGCTGTACTTTACCTTCCACAGGGAGATAGAATCCAAACATGAAGACGCCATGGAGAACGTCATCGGAATACACAGCAATGATCAGAAAGGTCAATTTATCAGCAGTGCAAAGGGAATACTGGAACTAGAAAAGAATTTCTGGCTTGGTCTTTCAGATAAAAAATAATTTAAATATTTTATAATTAATTTTTACCTACTTTCCATGAATACTGGTAATTTTTATCCTTTATGGATTCAGCCTTTTCTGTAGGCAGAAGCCATTT
>JAKAAT010000009.1 GCA_021802205.1 Thermoplasmata archaeon | reverse complement strand
ACTTAACCAGCAGCACCGGAATGGAGTTACATGGAAAATATACGGTTACGCTTGTAGTGCCAACACAGAAAGCTAAGATGGCAACAGCATCGGTTAGCTTCTAAAATAATTTTATATTTTTGATTTAAATAACGGAAAATCTCTTTTATTCTAATATATTTCTCTTATATGGATTATGCATCGCCAAAGATTGTGAAATGATCTTAGCCGGTTTTATTATATATATTGTTCTTATAGTTCTTCCGTGTGACTTGAAAAATTATTAGATAATCATTATGTATAAAAAAAGATTATTAATATAATCATTATAAATATAATCATGGAAATATTTTTTGATAGGGATTCAGAATTAGAAGCATTAATATCAGATATAGAAAAATACAGATCCTTAATTGTTTTATACGGTAAGAGAAAGGTAGGAAAAACTGAACTTATAAAAAAAACGATGGATAAAATCGGTGGCATATATTTATATGTGGATAACACGAAAAGCTCAAATTTATTGTTGCAGGAATTTTCATTGATAGTTAGAGAATATTTTAATACAGCACTTTTCAATCCACCGGACTGGGATTTATTTGTGATGGGTTTATTTGAACTCTCCACACATAAGGAGACAGTGGTTTATTTTGATGAATTCTAGAGATTTGAGGACATCAATAAATCACTATTTACAGCACTTCAAAAGAATATTGATCTATACCTTGACCATTCAAAATTATCAATAGTTTGTTCAGGGTCTTCTATAGGTCTGATTAAGAGAATATTTCTGGACATAAGTTTACCACTATATAAAAGAGCAACTTCGATCATGAATTTAAAAAAATTTGATTTTGCCACATCAGGTTATGGTTTCTGTTAACCATGTTAACATCCACCTTTAGAAGTTGTCATCTCCTTGATGCTTAAACTTCCTGGATACAACCCAATATCCTCTATCCCGTTCGCAAACGCTTCAGGGATTGCTTTTTTAATTATGTTGTATGATGCATTCAAGTCTGCATGTATAAGGGTTCCATTTGCTGATCTGAATATTCCTCTCTTTATTCTTTTTCCTGAATATATTTTATGCTTATCTATTTCTTCACTGTCAAGGAATGAACATTTAGATGTATAACTCTCTTCCTGCTTGACTACATTTATTCCATATTCTTTGCCCTTATAGTATATTTGATTTATAAGCATGTTAAATGGAATCTGGACAAAGTTCTGGTTGTTCTTTTTTCCTATATCTACAGACTGCTTCCATCCATTGTTATGGCCTATTACAATTGTATCTATTTCATTGGTTATTGCATATGATATAACTGCACTTGATATTTTATGCATAACATCCCTTATCTTCCTGTTTCTAACCATGTAGAGATTATTTATTCTTTTTGTATTCTCTTTATTTCCCTGTTTATCATTTACAGATTTTAATCTTGATAATTCCTTATTGAAATACTGGTTAATGGATTTAAGAACACCACCCTTGACAGCAATACCCTTTTCGGATATGTTGTTTCCAATGGTTATGATGTTCCTTACCCCAATATCAATGCCAAGTATCCTGTTTGCTTTTATTTGTGTTATATCTGATATATCTGTTATCTCTTTAGCATATACTATCTCTACATTATAGCCGACACCATTTGGTATTATTCTTACTTCTCTCAGATTTGCATTATTATCTAATCTTGTTTCCACCTCTAAATCCATTATTTTAGGGAATTTAAGAATTCCATCATCAATAGAGCACTGCTGATTTGTGAATACAAGCATAAATTCCCCATTCTTATGCTTATACCTGGGCGGTTTAGGAACTCCATTGAATAACTCCGGATTCTTTTTATACGACCTCAGAGCCCCAAAGAATGAATTCCATGACTGCTTTACCTTTTTGATAGCCCACTGTGCTGTCTGTGCTGGCAGTTTCTGGAAATTGTTGTTTTCCTCCAGAGCTGATGGTTCTGCAAATTCTTTTGCAAGCTCTTTATATGGAGACATCTTTTCCTTCCTGAAAAACTAGTTTCTTAGAATGTAATTTGTCTGGTTGAACAGGTTCTTTGACATATGGCAGATTTTAGATACAGTGCCATTATCACGGATAAAAATCTGTTCAGTCCTGATTATCTTCATAGCCTACCTCTATTGAATGATTTTTTGTTTTTGAATACATTTTCATTGAATAACAATGAAGCATTGAAATTATATCCTCAAATATTTCCTCTGAATCCAATTTTGTACTCCCAATTTCAGATATAACAACTATTTCAGTGCCAAACTTTTCAAAGAGGTTTTTGAATAAATCAAAACCAATCCTGCTTAACCTGTCCCTGTATGTTATTATTACTTTTTCCACTCTATAGTTTATAATTTCATCAAGCATATCAAAGAATCCTTTTCTCTTATCAAATGATATACCGGATGCTATGTCTGAATATATTGCATTTATTGTATACCCATTCATAAAGCACCACTGCTTTAACTGCTCTATCTGATTATTTAAATCGTTCTTCTGTTTTATTGTTGATATCCTTGCATATATTACTGTTTTCCTTTTAACATCCCTATTCAATAATTTATAAACATCCTCATCATTGTAATCATAGAAGCCATTGGGCATAACTCTAAATCTTATTTTTCCTGTTGAAGCATAGACGTGTAGTGTTTTTCTGGAAATTCTTAATAGGTTTAATACCTCATTCGCCTTCATAGTTAATAACATAATACATTATTTATATAAATAGTTAGTGGAATTATGGATTATATAAATTTTTGAATATTGGTATCTATGATGCGATCAGGATGTATTCAATATTTGGTGGATCCCCCCAGTTTCACAAATATTTTCATATAAATAATCTCAGAAACGTTGAGGCAATGATACGAAGTATTTTCCTGGACAGTAACAGTGTATTTGTGTTCGAGCCAAGGGATTTTATAACAGAGGAATTTGGACGGAGATCGCAAACTTACTTCTCCATACTGTATGCAATTTCAACAGGACGCACAAAAGTATCGGATATTGCTTCTATTACAGATATCAAGGCCACATCCATGCAATCCTATTTATATGAATTGAAGGATATATTGAACCTGATAGTTTATGAATTACCTGTTACCAAAAAAAATAATAAAATCGATAAAAAAGGAATTTACAAATTAAGCGATAATTACATGGATTTCTGGTTCAGCAAATTTTATCCAATTATAAATCAATTCGAGCTGGGAAATTATAATGGCGTGGTTAATTTATTAATAGAATCAATTGATTCAATCGTTCCACATAAATTCGAAGAGATATGCAGGGAATTAATAGTGTATATGAATAATCAAAAACACAGCATTTTACCGTTCAGTATACAGCAAATTGGAAGATGGTGGGGAAAAAACAATTCGGGAATTGAAGGTAAAAATCAGGAAGAAATAGATATTGCAGCTTTGAATGAGGATAAGAAAAGTGTAATATTCGGAGAATGTAAATGGACTAACAGGCCAGTGGATGTTCCGGTGTATGATGACCTTAAAAGAAAGTCGGCAAGTGTACAGTGGAATAATGATAACAGAAATGAATATTTTATACTATTCAGCAAATCCGGTTTTACTGATAAATTGAAAGATATTGCAGAACAGGATAAAGTATTATTATTTGACCTGAAGAAAATTGAAGATATATTGAGGAATACAGAGTAATAGAATGAAATTGATTGCTTTAGATTTATGGACTTCGGAGAATAAGGCTAAAACCTTTAAAAATATGTTTATTTAAGTCATAAATTACATATATCTATTACTGATTGGATTTTTATGGCTGGCAATGTGTTTATCCTCGGGGCAGGTCTTTCCGGAATATATTCCAAGATGCAGAATCCACAATCTATATTAATCGATAAATCAAAATATCTTACTATATCTACCAGATTGGTCAACGTTGTGAATAGCACAGATAAAAGCTACGCATATAAGCAGAGGCCTGTAGATAGAAATGAGACTGTAATGGATATTGATTTTGCAAACAGGCTGATTGTAACAGATAGGGGAAATATATCCTATGGAAAGTTGATCATTGCCTTAGGACATAACCAGGCGATAAAAACCATAGAGGGGAGTCAGTTCCTTCATAAACTGGAAACAATAGAAGATGCATTAAGTTTAAAAGAACTTATCAGAAAGGCGGAAAACATCACAATCGTCGGCGGTAGCTATCTTGGCGTTGAACTGGCATCCATAATGCCTGTAAAGAATGTTACAGTAATTGAGTCTGGATCAAGAATTCTTAAAAGTGGTCCAGAAAGTGCCTCTGTTTATATATCCGAGTATTTGAAAAATACCGGCGTAAATATTGTCACAGGCGCTACAGTGCAGGAAGTCAAAAGTAGTTCGGTATTGCTTTCTGACAGGGAAATTAAATCTGATTTAACTGTATATGCAGGTGGAATTTCTGGAAATCCATTGATTGAAAATCTGGGAATAAAATCAGAAAATTCAAGAATAATTGTGAATAAATATTTGCAATCGGTTGATTATGATGATGTATATGCCTGTGGAGATTCTATGAAAATTGAGGGAAAGAATTTCCCTATGACTGCATTTATAGCCAGGAAATCTGGAACTATTGCAATGAGAAATGCTACAGGCTCCCGGGTAGAATTCAATGATTATAGGAGTGGAAATATACTGAGTTTAAATGGAAAGTACATAATGGTAAAGGAAAACAGCTTCAGCAAGGGTCCATTTACCGGCATCATAAAGAAATATGTTAATGGAAAAACTGAAAAAACACTGGAAAAATTAAATCAAATAATCAGAACATAATAAATTTGTATTAATTTTTAAAATCCTCCTTGATAATCAGTAATCCCATAAACACTGATAGCAAAATAAAAGCTATGCCGTAATATAGAATACCATGAAAAAGCCCTGTTATTTTATCCAGTAACCCCAGAAGGATTACAGGGAGCCCGACACCTATGTATATGATAATATAATAATTGGCAAGCGTGTCGCCTGTTTTCTCCGGTGGGGAAATCGCCTTTATTTCCCTGGTTGCACCAGTAAATGAGAATCCCTGCCCGATACCGGCCAGTACAGTTCCAGCAACAAAAATATAGAGAGAATTTTTCATAATAGAAATGAGAATAAATATTACTGCAAATGCAATAAAAACCATACCTGAAAACATTGAACTTTTTATTTTAAATCTCAGGGAAATAACCTGAAATACAGACGCTACACCCAGCATAAGAAACACAATAATGCCACCGATTGCTATATCATTTATTCCCGAAAGTTTAATTATATATACAGGAGCCAGGGACATATAGAACGCAGTAATAGACCATGCAACAAATGCAGCAAAGGAACTCAACATGAAAGGCCTTATAACTTCCCTGTCAATAGAAGGAAAATGCAATTTCAATTCCGGATTCGCCCTTGATATATCCTTCAGAGGATACATTGCAATGGCAGGCAATATTACTAGAACAATAGAAATTACATAAACCAATTTTAAAGGATATGACAAATACTGGGCCATTATTCCACCTATCAGAGGGCCCGTGGCAGTTCCCGCTGATGTTCCTATGGATGTAAGAACAGCACCAGCTTTCCGGCTATATGAGAATAATAATGCACTAGCAGGTCCCGCAATAGCTCCGCTTGCCATACCCATAAAAGCACGTGCGAGGAAAAGCATATATACATTTCTTGCGAGTAGAAATGATAATAATCCTATTAGCTCTATAATAACTCCTATAGTAATAGGCAGTTTTCTTCCGTATTTATCTGAATACTGGCCCCAGAATAGGAGTGATGGAATTAACAGAAAAACGTATATGGCGAAAATATCCGTGATAATGAATGGCCCGAAATGGTATTTCAAAGCATAGAGATCGTAAATAGGTGCTGTCACATTAGAGGCTGCCATTATGGAAAACAGCAAGAGAACTATAACTGCACTACCTGCTTTAAACCGTGAGCCCCCTGAATTATCCTGTTTGTATTCCATTCAGGTTAATTTCCGGTTATAAATTAAGATGAATTATACATAATAAAAACCTTATGAATGGCAAAGTATATTAATCAAATAAAATATAATAAGAGGTGGACAATTACAATAACAATTCAGAACAAATCAATGAAATTCCAATGGATCGATTGTTCTACTGCCTATCAAACCCTGTAAGGCTGGAAATAATAAAAATTCTTTCACATGGAATGAAAACAGTCATGGATATATCAGGATTCATGGTTCGATCACAGCCATCGGTATCGTCTCACTTAAAGATATTATCAGAATATGGTTTTGTTAATGAATTTCAGTATGGAAGAAAGGTATTTTATAAGATTATTCCGGAACAGGTTGAGTTTCTAACCACGTATCTTGACGATATGGCCGGAAATCATAAAATGTCTGTAGCGGTGAAACAATCTTTTAATAAGTCGTCTTTTTCTGAATGCAGAAGATGCTATGATCACCTGGCAGGTTCCCAGGGCGTTATGTTACTGAAAAAGCTCTTATTAAAAGGATGGCTAAAACAGATAAACGACAAACCGGAATATGACCTAACTGATGCAGGTGAAATCCATATGATCAAATTAGGTGTAAAAATACCTGTAAAAAGGAAACATGGAAGAATTTTTGCATATGGATGTAGAGACCTTACTGAAAAAGAATACCATCTGGGTGGTTCCCTTGGTTCAGAGCTTATGAAAGCACTGATAGCTGGGGAATTCATTTCTGTTCATGACGATTCCAGAATTATAACTGTACTAAAACCCATAGCGTACTGGATTGACATATAAAATCCAGAAATTTAAAATACAGGAGAAAATACAATTATTTTGTTAGAATTCCCGGTAAGCATATGCCATTGTTGTGTTTGAATATGATATGTATTCATCTCCGGTTATAGCTATTATACCGCAACTCACTGCAAATGAGTCAACCTCTCTTTTCACTATTGTTTCAAGGCTTTGTTGCCCTATCTGCGAATATATACTATATGATAGAAGGTTCCTGGCTATCTCCTCCCCTATTCCGGTGGCTACCACTGCACCTTTGTCTCCTGCGTATATTCCGGCACCTATTATTGGGGAATCACCAACCCTCCCCCTTAACATTGGAAATGCACCACCGGTTGAGACTGCAGCAGCAAATTTTCCATTTATTCTAACAACGGCACCAACTGTATCTCCGGTTTTTTTCTCAAGAAACTTGAACTTATCGGGCATCCCCGTCTTTCCAGTTTCCTCCATGAATTTTCTTAATCTTTCCATACTTCTTTCTGTTTGAGGATTGTAATATTCATGTCCCATCATTCTGGCAAATTCTGTTGCTCCATCACCAGAGAGCATTATATGTGGACTTTTAGTCATCACATCCCTTGCAACAAGAACGGGATTCTTCACATTTTCTATGCATATTACTGAACCAAATTCTCTGCCTGACATTACGGCAGCGTCCATCTGAATGCTTCCGTCTATTCTGGGAACTGAACCTGTTCCTGCATTGAATAATAGATTATCCTCCATTGATATTACGGGGTTTATAACCATATTCAGGGGATTATTTTCAAATTTTATATTCTTAAGTATGTCCTCAAGTACGCTATTCATGGAGTATGGGCTTCCCGCACCTCCGTGTATTAAAATTGCATTTTCCATGGCAAGTAATGTAATGTAAAATAATTAATTTACGGATATACCAATATTCACACTAAAGCAATTTGTTGGAAAAATCAAATATAATAGCAATAAGAAAGGAACTGTGTATGCGTGACTCCTCTCTATGCTCGCCCGTGGAATTTCGCGCTTTATAGGTTAAAAAATTTAGGATATCATTTCCATTTATTTTTAGAAATATGTCCAATATAGTCCACGCATCTGGTTAGGTTGTATATGCTGAATCTTCCTCGAGGTTTAAATTATTCGTTTCGGCAGACTTAAATATTACACCAAGAGCTATCAAAATAAATAGTAAAGTAAAGACAGGATATAAGATGTAATTAATACTGCCCAGAAAATCTGACACATATGGAGCAGGCCCCCCGATAAATGAATTACCATACTGATAACACGTTGAATTCCCTGAATACCTTACATTTGTCGGAAACATTTCAGATATCATTGCAGACATAGCCGTCGCTCCGAAACCATTTGCGGCTGAGAAAATGGATATAAATAGTACAAAATAATAAAATCCCACTAAATAAATGGATGGGAATAGAACTATAAGTGCAAGTATATTTGCTCCGGCAATGACAATTCTTCTACCGATCTTATCAGATAATCTTCCACCCATAAAAACAAATATTATATTAACAATTCCAAAAATTGCAGACCCTATCAGACCCTGAAAAATGGTTATAGCCTTAGTTGATTCGAATAGAACGGGTAAGAGAGAAAATGCAAAATAAAAGAAATTGCCAAATGACCCGGCCAGCATTATGCCTGCAAGGACTTTTCTCCAGTGAAACTTGAAGAGTTCCTTTGCAGGTAGCTGTAGAATTTTATTTTCTCTCTTTTCATCAAGAAATACAGGCGTTTCTTTAACTTTCAGTCTTATGAAGACACCTACTACCAATATTACGAAACTTGCTAGGAAAGGAATTCTCCAGCCGATGGAATACATAAAAGAAGCGGGAAGTAAATAAACAAGGGGTATAAATACTAATGTTCCCAGTATAAGTGCTATCCCAACTGTTGACTGGATAAATGATGAATAAAAGCCCCTCCTAGTTTTGAATGTTTCCAGGGTTAGCAACATTGCACCTCCCCATTCACCACCAAGACCAAAACCCAGAACAAGCCTGAGTAAAACGAGCAACACTATTGCCATGTATCCTATACTGGCCTCAGAAGGTATGAGGCCTGTAAGGCCTGTTGATAAGCCCGAGATTAAAAGAGTTATGAGTAATATTTTTTTCCTTCCTATTTTATCACCGAAGTGACCGAAAACAAATGCCCCCACAGGTCTTGCGATGAATCCAAGCGCAAATGTCAACAATGTTAATAGTATAGCCTCAGAATAACTTACAAATGGATAAAATGCATGGGCAAGATACAGAGTACCTGAAGAAAAAATGAAAATGCCATACCATTCTACTATTGTACCTATCATAGAAGCGGCTATTACATCCTGTTTTTCGTTCATCTTGCTCTTACCATTTGGATGCTTATAAATATTTTGTTTTAAAAATGATTGAAATGAAGAAATAATAAATAAATATAAAATAATAATAGTAATTTTTATATCAATAAAGAGCAAAGAATGATATTAAATATTATAACCCAAGAAGATACTATTTTAATCAATATCAAATGTCACCCCCTGTGAAAGTGGAACGTCATCTCCATAATTTTTGGTGACCGTTTGCCTTCTCATATATAATTTCCAAGCATCGCTTCCACTTTCCCTTCCTCCGCCTGTGTCCTTTTCTCCGCCAAAGGCACCGCCGATCTCAGCACCTGCAGTTGATGTGTTTATATTCGCTATTCCACAGTCAGAACCCCGGGCAGAAAGAAAGTACTCTTCCTCTTTAAGGTCATTTGTGAAAATGGCGGAGGCAAGTCCCTGAGGAACATCATTATGGATTTTCATGGCTTCCAGCATTGTATTGTATTTAAACACGTAAAGTATGGGTGCGAAGGTTTCCTCCATTGTTATATACATATCCTCTCTTGCCTCTATAAGAGTGGGCTGTACGTAATATCCCTTCTCCCGGGAAAGCACTTTTCCACCATATAATATTTTTCCGCCCTGATTGATCGCTGTTTGAATTGCCTGTTCATAGTTCGATATTGCATTATTATCGATTAAAGGACCCACCAGTATTCCCTTGTCTAGAGGATTGCCTATCTGTGTTGTTTTATATATTGAAATTAGCTTTGAAAGAAACTCATCGTATATTTTAGAATTGACAACAATCCTTCTTGTACTTGTGCATCTTTGCCCGGTGGTTGCCAGTGCCCCGAATGCAACTCCCTTCAATGCCATATTCATATCTGCCTTTTCGCTGACAATAGCACAATTATTACCCCCAAGTTCCAACAAAGTTCTTCCCAGTCTCCCGGAAACTACAGTGGATATCCTCTTACCGGTTTTTACTGAACCTGTAAAAGAAATAAGTTTGAGTCTTTTATCAGATATCATGAGTTCACCTATTTTTGAACCTCTGCCATTAACTAGTGCAAATATTGGAGGAACTGATTCCTCCTCTATAACCTTGGCTATAACTTTCATAACCGCAACAGCTGCGAGAGACCCTTTACTGGATGGTTTCCATATGGACGTATCACCGGTCACTGCTGCTATTAATGAGTTCCATGACCAGACGGCAGTTGGAAAGTTAAAAGCAGAGATTATTCCTATAGGACCCAGTGGTACGTACTGATCATATAATCTGTGCAGTGGTCTCTCGCTGACCATCATGGATCCATACAATTGTCTGGATAACCCACTGGCAAAATAACCAACATCAATCATCTCCTGGATTTCACCCTCACCCTCGCTGATAACCTTCCCTGCTTCAAGGGATACAATTTTTCCAAGGTTTGCCTTCTGCTCTTCCAGACTTCTGGAAATTTTCCTTATTATATTACCCCTAGTAGGAGCGGGTGTGACAGACCATTCCAGAAAAGCCTTCTCTATAATCTTTATGGATTTATCATAATCATTAGGGGATGCTGTAGAAACAGAACCAAGCAATGTACCGTCTATGGGGCTTATTGAATCAAGAGCATTTTCCTTATTATATTCCACCCACTTTCCGTTATAAACTCCCGAATTCTCTTGGGTTAAGCCTAGGGCTTTAAATGCATCATTCCTTATTTTTTTTATATCTGCCATAACTATCAATTTTCACTGTCATATTAATATTTCTTTTTATGCCGTGCCTGTTAACAAGAGAGGATTTTTTAAATTCATTAGAATTAAAAATATAATTAAAATTATTAATTCAAAAGCACCACCAAATATTGTGTAATTGGGGTGATAGAAGAATATGCGATGGAATGACAATAAGAATGGAATGATAACATTTAAATATCTTAATGTGATATCTATATTAGATATCATTAAGTGATATCTGGTGATAGAAATGTATGGAAGAAGATATATGGAAAACAATGAGGAAGGTAAGAGATACGGAAGAGACTGCGAAGAAGGCAGAGAATACAGGAACATGGAATCCGGAAGAGGGTTCTACGGTGATGAGGGGATGCACCATGAATTTCATGAACACATGCATCAGCATGGTGGGTGCCATAATGAAGAACATCGCTGCAGGCATGAACAGCACCACGGATGCCATGGAAGATATTAGGTGAGAAAATGTTTGGACCAAGAGGTAAATATATGCACGGCGAAATGCATCATATGCATAGTATGCGTGGATTTGGGCTTAAGTACTGGATACTGGGCATAGCATCGGAAAATGAGGTTACCGGAGCTGATATAGCGAATAAAATCGGCGAAATTACAAGGGGAAACTGGGTACCATCACCCGGTATAATATATCCAACGTTAACTTCATTGTTCAACGACAATTATCTTCAGCTTTCAGAGAAAGATAATAAAAAATATTATAAAACTACTGAAGAAGGCAAAAAATTGCTCAGTGATTCGTACTTTCCGTGGGATGAAATTTCAGGGAAAAAGAATGATCTGGATGATATAATAGTTCAAATGGATAATTATTCCCAGTATTTGCTCGATAACATGGAAAAATTGAATGTTGATGAAAAACAGAAAATAAAAGGCATTGCAGATAACCTGAATAAAATAAATTAATTTAATTTTTAATTTTTATTTTTTTTGAAAATTTCCCGGTAGTTATACAATTATATACAGGATTAATGTATATTTATAGTTCATTTAATGGATTGAACATCATCCAACCAGATAATATATTTATAGAGCAAATAATGGTTTGAAATATTGATATTATACAGGAAGTAGAAAACTTATTCCTTAAAAAATAATATTAAATACGCTTTATTAATATATCATGGATTGCAATGAATCTTTATGAATACATGGGCAAGGAAATATTCAGGAAATACGGGATTCCCGTTCCCGATGGATATGTTATAGAAAATGTTGGAGAACTGAAAGCTTTTGAATATCCTGTGGCCATCAAGTCACAGATTTTATCGGGAAAGCGTGGCAAGGCCGGTGGAATCAAATTCGCCAAGAATGAAGCAGATCTGAAAACTTATTCGGACCAGCTCCTGAATTCAACAATAAACAATCTTACGGTCAAAAAATTATTGATAGAAAGAATGTTAAATATAAAAAAGGAGCTTTATCTTAGCATTACACTTGACAGGGCCGCAAAAAAACCTGTTATAATACTTTCAGCCGATGGTGGAATGGAGATAGAGAGTGTACCGGAGGAAAACATACATAAAATTTACATAGACCCAATGGTGGGATATTCTGATTATATTGCAAGGGAAGCATTATCTTATCTTCCTGTCGACAATAAAAAACAGTTCAGCAGTTTACTGCAATCTCTCTACAATGCCTTTGTTGGTGAAGATGCTTTGCTCACAGAAATCAATCCACTGGTTATTGATGGAGAAAATAATATAATAGCCGGGGATTCAAAGGTTGTTATAGATGACAATGCACTTTACAGACATAAAGATTATATGATAACTGATCCGGATAAGACTGACCTGGAGAACGAGGCAGCCTCAAAGAGCTTCACTTTCATAGAGATGGATGGGGATATTGGGGTAATAGCTAATGGAGCCGGATTGACCATGGCAACTATGGATGCTCTTACACTTCACAAATTAAAGCCGAGAAACTTCCTTGATCTTGGAGGTACCGATAATATAGAAATAGTTGAGGATGCCTTTTCATATGTAATGAGGGCGAGGCCGAAGCTAATATTTGTTAACATATTCGGCGGTGTGACCAAGGCAGATACAGTTGCCAATGGAATAGTATCGTCAAAAAAGAAATTCGATATTAAGCAGCAGATAGTTGTAAGACTCAGCGGTGTTCATGAGGAAGAGGGTCAGAAAATTCTCCTGGATAGCGGCATAAAGGCTTTCAACAATATGACAGATGCCGTAAAGGAGCTATCAAAGATACAGGGGGTAGAATAAAATGGTTATAATCAGTAAGGAAACAAGAGTAATAGTTCAGGGGATGACAGGTCACCAGGGAACATTCCATTCTGGAGAAATGATCAAGTTCGGAACAAAAGTTGTTGCAGGAGTGTCTCCAGGAAAAGCAGGAACAAAGGTGAACGGCGTGGATGTGTACAACAATGTTGTGGACACATTGCCATTGAAACCTGATGCTTCCATGATATCGGTTCCAGCACCATTTGTTAAGGATGCAGCACTGGAAGCCATGGAAAATGGTATAAAATTAATTTACATACTTACAGAACATGTGCCTGTGCATGATACAATGGAGCTTTACCACGAGGCAAGGAGAAAAGGAGTATTCATGATAGGGCCCAACAGTCCAGGAATAACCGTTCCGGGCCAGGCCAAGATAGGAATAATGCCGAATAACATATTCCGTGTTGGCGATGTTGCAATTGCATCAAGAAGCGGTACACTGACATACGAGATTGTCAAGGCTGTTACAGATGCTGGATTCGGTGAAAGCACTGTTATAGGGCTTGGCGGTGATCCCATTATAGGAACCACGTTTTCTGACATAATAAGGATATTCAACGATGATCCCCAGACAAAGCAGATAGTCCTTGTAGGAGAAATAGGTGGCAATGAGGAGGAAAAGGCTGCAAAGTACATAAAGGATTATGTCAAAAAACCGGTTACCGGTTATATTACAGGAATCAGTGCACCACCGGGAAAGAAAATGGGGCATGCAGGGGCAATCATCGAAAAGGGGACAGGAACGGCAGAATCCAAAATAAAGGCATTTAAGGATGCAGGAATTAAGGTAGCCAGCTATCCCGATGATATACCGGATCTCCTGAGAAAATAATCTTTAAAATGTTATATTTATATATTTTGCTTTGATTTCATCCTATGCAACCTAATATAAACCTAGAAAAATTACAGAACTATGTCATGGAGAATTCATCATATAGATTGTACATACATGGAAATGACTTTGACCTTCACTTTGTTCCAAATACACCGGAGGCGGAGGCGCATTTTCCCGACGGAGAAAGTGTAGAGCATGTAATGTATGGATATATCAGTAATGGTATAGCGTATTTTACAAAATTCGTAACAACATCTGCACTGGGGCAGACGGAAATTAACATTGGTGATGATGATCCTGTCATGGAATGGTTGAAATATATATAAAATATTCAATATTTATACATAAAATACAGATTTTTGCGCTGAAAAATTCATCTATTTAAAATCGTATACTTATAATCCGATGGTAAAGTTTTTAAATTAAATTAGGCTTATCATACGGTAACAATGCAGGAAACTGATATCAATCTACTTGTGGGAGGTCCACAGGGGGGAGGAATAGATAGTGCTGCAAATATGATTAGCATGGCATTTTCTTTGGCAGGCTATAATATTTACGGAATAAGAGAATTCCATTCCAATATAAAGGGAAGACATAGCTATATACATTTTAGAATAATGCATGAGAGGCCAAAATCACTGAAATATCCTGTCGATATTATGGTGGCTCTGGATCCTGATACGCTTTTCGAACATATGTTCGATGTGGCGAAGGGTTCCAAAGTTGTTTATGATTCGGCTTTCAATACATTCAACCTTAAAAATGCAAGAATGATCACATCCGATACAATGGGCAGAATCCAGGATGAACTGGCTGAAAAAAATCTTTCATTTGATGTTAAGGGAGTTCTGGATTACTTTAAGAGCACCGGAATTGATGTAATCGCCATACCGTTTGATAAGCTCATAAATGAGAATGTACATGATGGCCCGGCAAACCGGTATTACAATACACTGGGCGCAGGCACAACCCTTGCACTACTGGGGCTTGATGAGGAACACGCTGATGATGGTATTAAATTCGCATTCAAGAAAAAACCCAAGGTAGTGGAATCCAATATAAAGGTTATAAGGGCGGCATATGACTATGTTGAGAAATCACCATTGAAAGTGGCAACACTTCCCACATATCCCGCAATACCCAGAATGCTATTAACGGGCAATGATGCAACAGCTCTGGGCAAATTAATGGGTGGCCTAAGATTCCAGACTTACTATCCAATTACACCTGCAAGCGATGAAAGCACCCTGCTGGAAAGTCATGAGGATATGAAATTTCTTCAAAACGCTGATAAAATAGTAAACAAGGCAGGCCTTGTTGTTGTCCAGTGTGAGGATGAATTATCGGCAATCAATATGGCAAACGGTGCTGCACTGACCGGAACAAGAAGCGCAACAGCAACTTCCGGACCTGGATTCTCGCTCATGGCAGAGGGAATAGGATATGCAGGAATGACAGAAATACCCGTGGTAATCACATTCTACCAGAGAGGTGGTCCGTCAACAGGTTTACCCACAAGGAACGGACAGGCGGATCTATTATTCGCACTGAATACAGGACACGGTGAGTTCCCGAAAATGGTAATATCATCGGGAGACATGGAAGAATGCATCTACGATGGTATGAAATCACTTAATTATGCCCAGAGATACCAGATGCCGGTAATACATTTAATTGATAAAACACTGGCAAACACAATGGACCTTGTTCCTGAAATAGATGTGAAAAAGGTAAAAATCGTAAAATACAATGAGAATACAAACCATGAGAATTTTAAGAGATATTCCCTTGATACTGAGAATGGAATTTCCCCATACGGTGTATTCGGAAAGGATATATTCTGGATGACCGGTGATGAGCACGATGAACTCGGTCATGTAACAGAGGATTCTGCAATGAGGGATAAGATGATGGAAAAAAGAATGCAGAAACTGGTTACAGCTGACAGGGAAATACCACTGGAAGACAAGGCAGTTCTTTACGGAGATGAAAATGCAGATATAACATATGTTACATGGGGAAGCCAGAAGAGCCTGCTCATCGATACAATAAGTGAACTGAAGAAACAGGGAATATCGGCAAATCTTCTGTATCTCAGAATGTTTGAGCCATTCCCGGCTGAATATGTGGCAAAGGTATTAAAGAACTCCCATCTGATAATAGATGTCGAAAGCAATATGACCGGGCAGGCAGCAAAGGTAATCAGAATGTTTACAGGGATAAATATAGAAAACTTTATCCTTAAATACAATGGAAGGCATATGACATTAGATGAGGTTCTGAAGTCTACAAAGAATATAATGGAAAAGAAGACCGCGCTGGAAGTACTCCAGGAAGGGTCATAAGGTGATAAAAATGCAGAAAGGAGTAGAAGACAAGGGCAAATACAACTTCAGGAATAATATAACAATTGACTGGTGCCCTGGATGCGGTGACTTCGGTATAGTTAGCGCAGTTACACAGGCACTTTCCAACATGAAAATGGATCCTGATGATGTGGTTGCAGTATCAGGTATAGGCTGCTCGGGAAAAACTCCACATTATTTGAATATTGCGGGAGTCCATACACTGCACGGAAGGGCTATACCCTATGCAGTGGGCGTTAAACTTTCCAATCCCAATTTGAATGTTCTGGTAATGGGAGGGGATGGAGACCTTCTCAGCATTGGAGCAGGACATTTCGTGGGAGAGGGTAGAAGGAATTCCGGTGTAAAGGTAATACTATATAATAACTCGGTTTACGGACTGACGAAGGGACAGGCAGCACCGACACTACCACTTGGAGAGAAGGTAAAAAGCCTTGCAAGGCCAAATATAATGGGGAAGATAAATCCTATCACACTTGCTATGGCTTCCGGATATTCATTCGTGGCAAGAGCATTCTCATCAGAAATAAAGCAGTTGTCATATATTATAGAAAGGGCTATAAAACATGAGGGGTCAGCAGTAATAGAGGTATTACAGCCATGCCCTACATACAATGATGTAAATACACTGGACTGGTACAGGCAGCGTGTCTACAAACTTGAGGATGATAAATCATGGGATCCGGTTGTTAATAAGAAAGAAGAAGATGAGGAAAAATTTGACACTGGTTACAGAAAATCACTGGAATGGGGAGACCATATACCCATAGGCATATTCTATGAAAACAACACTATTCCAAGCTATACCAACAGACTTGCAGGAATAGTTCCGGAGTATCTGAAATATCCACCTGCTTTGCAGGAAGTAGCAGATAAGGATGGATATACCATAGTAGACCCTATTAAAACATTCTCTGAAAAGGACGTTGAATAAATTTATTAATTTAATATAAAAATTTAATTTTTAGTTTCTTTGTTTTTCATATCGGTAAGGTATTTTTCAAGATATGCTAGATCATTTCCTATTGTATTTTCATTCTCCTTCAACCAGAGAAGACCGCCTGCAGAATCTACAACCGTACCTGCAAATTTCATGTCCCCAACAAGCTGTTTCCAGTTGAATGGAATCTTTGATATTACAGATAGATACATTGCGTTGTTCAACTTCCGTACATGTAATTTACCGTAGAATAGGTCATCCTTCTTGTAATAAACCTCCGTTGCAAAGGGTTTATCCCCAGGTCTAGGAGGTATTTCTGATTGCCCGGTAACTTCCGTACCCTTTAAAAGGTCTGCGTAGTTCATGATATCCCTCTGGACTTCAGATATTCTATGGATCCCTTTGACATTCCCAGCTGCTTCGGCGTGTACCCGAAGGATAGACCTATGAGCTGTGTTATGTATACAGCTGGAAGCCTCCAGTCCTGTTTGAACTGCCTCTGGATTTTATCCTGTGTAACATCCAGCTGCAGGTGGCACAGCGAGCAGGGATGCACAAGAATTTCAGAACCCTCGTTTCTTGCACTGGACAGTATATTATTTGCCATCTTCAGTGCAACCGTGGGGTTTGACCCCATAAGTGGAAAGCCGCAGCATGCTGTTTTCATTGGGAAAGCTACGGGAGTCGCACCTGTTGCAGCCACAAGATCCATGACACTGTGGGGATTGAATGCCGATTCAAAGCCCATAACATTGGATGGTCTGAGAAGCTGGCATCCATAGTATGTTCCAACCTTTAGTCCTGTAAGCGGCCTTTTGACGTGTTTCCTTATATTGTCAATACCAACATCCCGGATCAGAACCCATATGAAGTGCTCTGATTCAACGCCGTTGTCGTATTCTTCCATGTTGGCTTCCTTGAGCCTTTCGTCAACATCCTCCTTCAGTACAGGATCATTTTCATACTTGTCAGCGGCTATCTTATGGGAATTCAGGCATACGCTGCATGGAGTTGCCATCTTATTATAGCCCATCTTCTCAACCTTCTCCAGATTTCTCAGATTAAGGGATGCGTGGACTGCCTCGTTCTTATCATCCATGAAGCCCCCACCGCAGCAGTTCCAGTCATCAACCTCCATAAGTTCCAGATCAAGATCCTTTGCTATCATTTGCGTCGCTATATCCACATCCTTTGCTATTCCATGGGAAGCACATCCCGGATAATATGCTACTTTCATTTCTTTTCACCCATCATATTTTTTATTTCACTCATGTTTTTGACTTTACTGTCTTTCTCAAAGGCATATTTAAATTTACCTGTTTTAAGCATATCTACTGCGTCTCTCATTGCTTCGCCGAATCCAAAAGTTTTCAGGAAGAGCGTTGATTCCTTTATCTTGCCTGTTGTTTCTATCAGATTTACTATAGTATCATCATGTTTTCTGGCCATGACTGTTACAGGGGTATCTCCCTTATACTGATCAAGATAGTTCTTTGTTTTTTTGATTGCGATTACAGGTTGCACATCCTGTGGGCATACCTCATAACACATATAGCATGATGTGCATCTGTATGCACTGTCCATGAGAAGTTCTATACGCTCCTGCTTTTTTGTATCCCTAACATCATCGATAAATCTGAATCCCTTGGCGTGAGCCGCAGGACCAAGGAATTTTTCATCCTCTTTTACGGATGGGCATGCCGATACACATAATCCGCAGTATATGCATTCCTGGAACTTCCAGACTTCAGTCTGATCTTCCGGGGTCATGCGCTGCTCGTTCTCTCCCATAAGTACCGATTCATCTGCTATGAGTCTGGGCATTACCTTGTAGATTTTATCGTAGAAGCCGTCTATATCTGTAATGAGGTCCCTGACTCCGGGATAATAATCCATGCTCTCAACATTTATTTCATTCTTTTCATTGACTGCCTGCAATGCAATTGTCCTGCATGCCAGTGATGGAATACCATTTATCTTCATTGAACAGCTTCCACAGACCGCCATATGGCAGGATGCACGGTATGCCAGAGATGGGTCCTGTTCTGATTTTATTCTTCTGAGCACCTCTGTCATCTGCGTGTATTTATCTGCCTTGAGTTTGTAGGACTTCCAGAATGCACCGTCCTTATCATTATATTTCTTTATATTCACGGTTATTTCTTTTTCTTCCATTTAATACACCCTCGCTTCAGGCTTCCACCTTGTATATGTTACAGGCTTATATGATATTTTAATTTCATCACCCGCTAGGTAGGTTAATGTATGCTTCATCCAGTTCTGGTCATCCCTTGTGGGGTAATCATCCCTGAAGTGGGCACCCCTTGTTTCAGTTCTGTTGAGTGCTGCTGTTGCCATTGTGTATGCAACATCAAGCATGTTTCTGGTTTCCAGTGCATTGAATAATTCAGTATTATAATTGGATGTTTTATCTGTAACATACATGGACCTGGCTCTTACTCTCAGATCTTTGATTTTTGAGACTGCTTCAGCCAGCTTGTCATTATCCCTGAATATTCCTACGTTATCCCACATTATATCCCTGAGCTCTTCGGTAAGCACACCGAAATGTTCTCCTGTTTCCCTCTTTATGTAGGCATAGGCTGCGTCAACAATGGGATCAACGTTGCTGTTTGTTTCAACATTTTTATGTGATTTCAGGAATTCGACCATGGTATTTCCCGTTTCTCTTCCGTATACAACAGTTTCAAGCAGGGAATTGGAACCGAGCCTGTTTGCGCCGTGTACTGAAACACAGGCAGACTCGCCCGCGGAAAATACACCATTTAGATCATGATTTGTTCCGGTGGTATCCACATCTATGCCGCCCATGAAATAATGCTGTGCAGGCCTTACCGGTATCATTTCCTCAGAGGCGTCCACACCGGAGAAATTCTTTGCAGCATCGTATGCCAGGGCAAGTCTTTCTATTATATACTTCTTTCCTAGATGCCTTAAATCAAGTCCAAGGTAACCGCCTTCAAAACCCCTACCCTCTCTTATTTCAATGGTCATTGACCTTGACACTATATCTCTTGGCGCCAGGTCGAATTTATGTGGGGCATACTTTGCCATGAACCTTTCTCCCTTATTGTTCTTTAATATAGCTCCCTCTGCCCTTGCAGCCTCACTGATAAGAATATCTGATGGATAGAGTCCGGTGGGATGGAACTGTACAAATTCAGGATCTTTCAGCGCAACTCCGGACCTTAAGGCTATGCCCTGCCCGTCTCCGGTATTAATATAGCTGTTTGTTGTGTGCTTGTACATCATTCCTATTCCGCCGGATGCAATCAGCAGTGCCCTGGATTTCAGGTATATGGGATTCAATGTTTTCATTTCCATTGCAACAAGTCCGTTGACATTATTTCCTTCCTTTACTATATCCAGAACATAGTATTCATTATAATATTCTATGTTTTTGAATCCTGTTGAATGTTCAAACAATGTGTGTAAAAGTGCCATACCGGTTTTATCTGCGATGAATCTTGTTCTCGGGTATGTCTGCCCACCGAAATACCTCAGTGCAATTCTTCCGTCCGGCTGCCTGTTGAAAGGAGCCCCCCATGCATCCAGAAGGTTTACTATATCCCCGGATTTCTTTGAGAGTAATTCAGCTGCATCCTGATCCACAAGATAGTCGCCACCCTTTACCTCATCGTATGACATGAAATCCGGATCATCATTGGGATCTGAATTTCCCATTATATATGCTGCTATGCCACCTTCTGCAGCTGCTGAGTGTGACCTCGTAGGAAACACCTTTGAAACAACAGCCACTGAAAAACCTGCAGCTGCAACTATATTGGCGGCCATGAGACCTGCCAAACCTCCTCCTAAAATAACTGCATCATATTCTTTTTTTTCCATGAAATTACCACCAGTATATATTTTTTATGTTAGTATGAAATAAAATATAAAATTTTTGATTAACACTGTTTTCAGTGAGATGCGAAGTAGTCATCAGCCAGTTTGCAATTTTTGTTCACTGAATCAACGCTTTTGATCCATTCCTTTGCATCCTCTTCACTGAACTCAAGGTCATATATCTCCTCAACCCCGTGTTTGCCGATTTTTATGGGAACCCCGATGAATTTATTGCTTATCTTATACTTCTCAGCGTGCTTTCCAGTGAGATAGGCAGCACAGGGAATTACCCTTTTCTCGTCGTTTATCACTGATTCAACCATGACAGATATGGATATGGAAGGTGCATAGAATGCCGTTCCTGTTTTGTAATAATTCAGGATTTCTCCACCGCCGAATCTTGTTCTCTTTATGATTTCATCGATCTTTTCCTTGCTCAGTAGATTGGAAATCGGTATTCCTGAAACACTGGAATAATGTATGAATGGAACCATATCATCACCATGTCCACCGATAACGAACGCGTTAACATCCCTGACCGATACATCGAGAGCCTCTGCCAGAAACGTTCTGAATCTTGAACTATCCAGTGAACCACCAAGGCCTATTACCCTCTCAGGGCTGATTCCGGATGCCTTCTGAAGTGCATATGCCATTATATCGGCCGGATTTGTTACAGCTATGATAATTGAATCAGGTGAGTATTTCTTTATCTGCTCTCCCACATCCTTCATTATTCCTATATTTTTTACTAGAAGGTCATCCCTGCTCATGCCTGGTTTTCTTGCTAAACCTGCAGTAACAACTATAACATCTGATCCTTTCAGATTCTTGTATACCGTGGAATCCTGTGTGCAGAATCCCTGCAATTTGCAATCAAAACCGAAGTGTGGAGCTCCCTCCTGGATATCCAGTGCCTTTCCCTGTGCTACTCCATCAACAATATCAAAGATTTTGATATCTGCAATGTCCTTAATAGCCAGAACCTGTGCCACACTTGCTCCTACTGCTCCTGCCCCAATAATAGAAATCGTTTTGTCCATGATATGATATAGTCATTAAAATTAAATATTTTTGTATTAACCTGAAAGTATTCGGGATTTTTAAGAAGCTCTAATAAAGCGTATATACGTAATAATGATAATGTTTTATTATGTTAGACCTTAAAAATATGAAATTCGGCGATGAACTTTTAAAACGTGGTTTTGCAAAGATGACCAAGGGCGGTGTTGTTATGGATGTAACCAATGCCGAACAGGCTAAAATAGCAGAAAAGGCGGGAGCAGTTTCTGTAATGGCTCTGGAAAGGGTTCCATCCGATATAAGGGCACAGGGCGGTGTAGCGAGAATGTCTGATCCATTAAAGGTAAAGGAAATCCTTGACGCAGTTTCAATACCAGTAATGGCCAAGGTCAGAATAGGTCATCTCAGCGAGGCTTCAATACTTGAATCGCTTGGAGTTGATATGCTGGATGAAAGTGAGGTTCTCACACCGGCAGATCCGTTTTACCATATAAACAAAAAACTCTATAAAGTACCGGTAGTTTGCGGAGCCAGAACCTTCCCCGAGGCGGTCAGGAGAATATTCGAGGGTGCTGCAATGATTCGAACAAAGGGAGAAGCAGGCACGGGCAATATAATAGAAGCGGTAAGGCATATAAGGACGGTAACCGATGGAATATACATATTGAATTCACTTACAAACGATGAATTATTTAAAATTACAGAAAATATTTCCAAGAGTTATGTTACTCTCAGGGAACTGACATCAGAGGACCTCTACGGGGAATCAGGCAAAATGCCATATAATAACGTTTATTACGGCATGGATTTCCGGGAGATATCAAACGAGATATTTAAAGTAATAAAGGAAATCAAACGTCTGAAAAGATTACCACTTGTTAATTTTGCCGCTGGTGGAATTGCAACACCGGCTGATGCTGCACTCATGATGAAAATGGGTATGGATGGTGTATTTGTAGGGAGTGGAATATTTAAATCGCAGGACCCACAAAAAATGGCGAATGCCATAGTAGATGCCACGGAGAATTTCGAAGATTACAAACTGCTTGGTGATATATCCTCCGGCCTTGAGGGAATGCATGGACTGGACATATCAGAAATAGAAAAATTACAGAATAGATAAGGAATGATATAACAATGAAGATTGGTGTACTGAATATTCAGGGTGATGTTTCAGAGCATTTCCAGATGATAATGCATTTGCATAAAAAATATAATGTTGACCCTGTAAACGTTAAAACCATTGAAAATCTTCATGGTCTTTCAGGTTTGATTATACCCGGCGGCGAGAGCACGGTAATATACAAAATCCTGAAGAAATCAGGTATGTATGAAAAAATTTATGAAATGGCCGTGTCAGGAATGCCTGTAATGGGAACCTGTGCCGGTGCCATACTCATCTCCAGGGATACCGGAGATAACAGGGTAAATGGTATGAACCTTATAGATATAACAATAAAGAGAAATGCCTATGGGAGACAGATTAACTCATTTATACAATCCATTAACATTGAAGACATAGGGAATTTCAATGCTGTTTTTATAAGAGCACCTGGAATAGAATCACCGGGCAATTCTATGATCATGGCCACTGTGAACGGTAGCCCCGTAATTGTCAGGGAAAATAATATACTTGCAATGACGTTTCACCCTGAACTCACAGGAGATAACAGAATACATGAATATTTTGTTTCCATGATTGATAATTGAAATTAATTTAAAAAAAATAGTTATATTATTTTATGATACACAATAATGAAAAATAAGACTGTTAAAAATTTGATAAGGGCAAATGTCATTATAGGAGTTATTACAGTTATTTTCGTCGTATATATAATTTCCAATTTCAAATTTTACCTCGCCAATTTTTTATTAATTGACGTGCTTGCAATCATCCTCGGCATGTCGTTTGCCCTAACCATGTTTCTGTGGGTTATTGGAATAACAAAGGCTTAATATTGCTTTTGAATTGCAAACTATGCAGGATAATATTGAAAATAATATAATAGTTGCTAAATTCGATGCAGGTGAAGATGTAATTGAAAATTTAAACAAACTTGTTGATAAATATAAAATAAAATCCGGTTTTATAGACATGGGCATCGGAATGGTAAAGGACCTAAAAATTGGTTACTGGAATATAAATAAATACGATGAACTGACCATAGTTGAAAGATGTGAACTTGTTGCATTCCATGGCTCAATTGCCGATGACGAGAACAGGTTTCATATACATATAGGAGTTGCAAGGAAGGATCATCAGCTTTACGGGGGACATTTCTTCAACGGTGTTGCAGATCCCTTGATGGAGATAAAAATTACAAAATTTGAAACGGTTAAATTTACCAGAAAATATAATGATAAATCAACCCTCAAGGAGCTGAATATAAAATAAATTATTGAAATTATATGAAAATCAATGAAATTTTTTTAAGCGTCCAGGGAGAAGGTTACTACACCGGAGAAAAAATGGTATTTGTGAGAACAGAGTATTGCAACCTGAGATGTTCATGGTGTGATACAAAGTATTCATTCAATGAGGGAAAGGAAATGAACCTGAATGAAATTGTCGATGCAGTGAACAATCTTTCAAAGAAAATGGTAAAATGGATTTGCCTTACAGGGGGTGAGCCATTATTACAGAATGAAGTTAATAGTCTGGTCAGTATTTTATCAAATAAATATAACATACTTCTAGAAACCTCGGGGAGCCTGGATATCAAAAAATTTCTTCCTGATTACAGACGTGTAAGAAAAGATATTGATTTCAAATTGCCATCATCAGGGATGTACAGGAAGTTCAATAATAATAATTTAAAATACATGGAGCATAGAGATTATTTGAAATTTGTTGTAAATGACATAGATGATTTTAACGTTGCAATGAAAGAGATAAAAGGAATACCACCTGATATAGGAATAGTCATTCAACCTGTGTACGGCACTGATATTGAATGGCTTGCAGACAAATTTATAGAATGTGCTCCCGCAAATGCAAGATTAATGCTACAGGAGCATAAATATATATTCGGAAACAAAAGAGGTGTTTAAATGGAACAAAAAAACGAAAAAATACTGCGTGACAGCATAGAACAGCTTGTATACAACTTGCATAATGAGTATGGATGGTTCAATGAAGAAGAATTAAAGAATACACCCGGCAGAATTGAAAATTTTTACAGAGAATGGTACGGGACAAGGAATTTTGCCTTTACAAAATTCAAGGTTTCTGGCCATGAGAGCATGGTTATCATGAAGAATATTTCATTTTATTCAATGTGTTCCCATCATTTGCTTCCGTTTTTCGGCACGGTAAATATAGCATATCTGCCGAAACCATCAGGGTATATAGCAGGGGTGAGCAAACTTGTCAGGGCGGTTAACAAGATAGCCAGCAAGCCCCAGTTGCAGGAAAATATGACATCCGAAATAGTTGAACTGTTATATGAAAATCTGAATCCGCTCTTTGTAATGGTTACAGCCAAGGGGCAGCATATGTGCATGATGATGCGCGGTGTCAGGCAGGAAGGTGCCACAATGGTGACATCATCTGTTAAGTATAATGATATCGTGAAGAAGGAACTGGAATCGCTGAAGTCAGAAGCTTTGAAGATGATGGGTGAATAAAATGTACGGTATAGAAATTACAGGAAGACTGAAAGGGTTAACCTGGAGCTCAGGACATTATGTCCCGGACAACGAAAAATGCAAAAAATTCCACGGGCATGATTATTCAATAGATATTCTGATTGACTCCGGGATTATAGAAGATTCGGGCATGTTAATGGATTTTACCATAGTCAAGAAGGCCATAAAACCGGTAATAGATAATATGGATCATAAATTCATGGTACCTGAGAAGGACATACGTGACAGCAGTATTAACGGCATGCTTGATATAGTAGTAAGGGGAAGATACAGGGGAACGATGCCAGAAAATGATGTTTTTATATTCCCCTATCCGGCGGATACGGCAGAATACATAGCAAAATATTGCTATATTGAAATTCATAAGAAAATCCAGGATATCTTAAAGGATTTTAGGATGAAAATTGTTATACATGAAGGACCGGGAAATCTGGCCTCCTATACAGAATAAATTATTTTAAATTATTATTATTTTTTTCCATTATTATTTCAGCCACTATGCTCACTGCAATTTCTTTAACTGTAATAGCATTTATGGATAATCCCGCCGGGCATTTTATGGCATTTTTATCAGCATCCGGGTGTTCTCTGAGTACAGTTTCCATGTCTCTGTTAAACCTGTTTCTGCTGGAGACAATTGCCAGATATCTGGGTTTTTTAATAAGAAAGTGCGATATATACGGTATTTCATTTTCTGTTTTTGTAATTAATAATACGAAATCATCGGTGAAATCGGATTCCATTATATGTTTTGAGTCATTTTCATTATTAATATTATAGACCTCAGGGGTCAAGCCTGTGTATGATACAAGCGCCTTAAGTGCATCAAGCAGTTTATCGTTAAATGATTCGACGAGTATAACCATGCTCCTTCGGTGCACATATGGCTCAATAAAAAGCTCTATCATGCCGCCACAGGTAGTATTCATTGCATAATCCGAGGTTGTATTATCTTTGTCCAGTGCGATTTTTAAATATTTTGTTTCATTTTTTTCTATTACTTTTTCAGCCTCTTTTAAAACAACATTATCCAGTGATGGACTGCCCAGGGTTCCGTATATCACCGTTCCCCCTGTTATCAGAATTTTAAATCCCGGCTTTGCTATGGAAGAGCCAGCTGTTTTTATTACAGTTGCAATAGCATAATCCTTCCTGCCCGCCTGCAGGTCAGCTTGCATGGAAATTATATCATCATACATATTTTTCAAATACATAATTACTTAAAGCTTTTTTCAAAAATTATTCCGATACAAGCTAAAATATCAAATTTGTTATATTTCTTTGCAATAAAGGAATCAAATATGCAATAAAATTTAATTAATTAAAATATTTTTGAAAATATTTGCAATGTAACAGCCAATGTGATTATAAATATCTACATTCCTGAATACATGCAACAAATGTCTATATTATACTATGGGGATATGGCAGTAAATTCAGAGACTCTACAGAGAAGAGCAACGTATAAAATTAAATAATGAAAGCCATTATCAGATTATGGAAGACCAAACTGTTGAAGATTTTTTAAAATTTAAAAATATAGAGAGCGTAATTATAAACAAAGATGGAACAGCCATTGCTGCCCTGGTTTCTGACAATTATAAGCTTTACAGAAAAAAGGAAGTAAATAAATCCATTTATATCTACGATCCAGAGTTAAAGCTTCAGCATAGAATAGATGCATCCGGAATTGGATATATGGATTTTTCCGCTGATGGAAGATTGCTTTATACGACCGGCGGGAAAATTAATATATTCAGCACAGAAGGAACAGGATTGGAGATAAATTTCAATGGAGATATAGATCAGGCTCTATGGATGGGAAAAAGAATTATTTTTTCAGGGAAGGCAAAGAAGGAAAAGAAAGAAGCTGATGCATATTTCTTCGAAGAGAGCGATCGGTTAATTGAATTGTACATGCTTGACTTAAATACCGGAATAAAAAAAATAACAGAGAATATCCATATATGGGAATTTAATACCGATGGCAGCTCAATATATGCAGTAACATCTGAAAATCCCATGGAGAGCTGCTGGTATACCGCAAAATTATCCAGAATAGACCTTAATGGAAAAGTAGAAACCGTTTATGACCCCGGATTCAGGCAGATAGGCAAAATTTCAGTTTCCGGAAGCAGGGTTTCTGTTCTCGAGTCAATAATGAGCGATAGGGGCGTAATATCCGGTGACATAATCCTTATTGAGAATGGGATGGCAAAAAATCTCACAGAAAATTCAGAATTTACTATTTCACATGTAATATTCAACAATAATAAAACGTATGTTCTTGAAAATAAGATGGGCGGTTTCAAAATAAGGTCGCTAGAGGATAACAATATAATATGGGAAGGATCTGGCATAGTTTATCCTGTGTTTTCACCGTCATTTGCAATTAATGGAGAACTTGCTGTATTTTCATACTCCAATGAAAATGACATAGCCGAAGTGGTTCTCATAAATAAAAATCGTATGGTAAGGTCATCAATAAACAGCGAACTCCAGAAATTGAAGGCTTATCCCTCCAGAAGGGTTGAGTGGAAATCCAAAGATGGGAAAATCATTTACGGATTCCTCAGATGTGAGAACGAGAAAAATCCATTGATAGTATATATACACGGTGGACCCACATCATTTTCATACTCAGCTTTCATGGATAGAACTACTCTTTATTCAGGAGCCGGATTCTCAGTATTTCTTCCTAATTACCGCGGTAGCATTGGCGTGGGGAGAAACTATGCAGAATCCAACATAGGCGATCTCGGTGGGATGGATTTTGAGGATATCATTTCCGGAATAGAATATCTCAAAGCTTCCGGACTGGTGGATACTGATAGGATTTACATAACAGGTGGATCCTACGGAGGTTATATGTCCGCACTTGCTATCATGAAATCTGATATATTCAGGGCCTCCGTGTCCTTATATGGAATCTCGGACTGGATAAGTTTCCACGGGGTATCGAATCTGTATAACTGGGATAGGATACATATGAATGAGGATCCATATAGTTTTAATCTTTACGATAAGTTTTCTGCCATAAGAATGGATCATGATGTAAAAACTCCGATACTTCTCATGCATGGCGTTGAAGACCCTTATGTGCCTATTGGACAGTATTATGAGTTTTATAGATTCCTCAAGGAAAAGGGAAAACAGGTCAGACTTCTGGTTTATCCAAGGGAGGGCCACGGTTTCAGAGAAAAGGATCATATGATTCAGCAATATAAGGAAACAATAGATTTCTTTAATGAATATAAATAAAGAATGGTGATTAAGAGGTACATATTTGAATAATATAGAAAAAATTCTTTGGGCAACGTCCGGAATAACACTTTTGCAGATTATGACAGGATTTTATTTATCCCAGATATATGATGCAATTAATTCACCAGTTTTAGTTTTCCATATATTCACCGGAATATTGCTTCTCATTATGGCTGCAGTGTCCTATCTCATGGTAAAAAACATATCTAGATTGAAACATCTTGCAACAGTAAATACTATACTGATAATAACAACAATATTAACAGGAACCGGATTTATAATATTCAAATCCAGTAATTTTTACGGTGAATTTATGCCATACATTCAAATGCTCTTATCAATTGGTATAATCAGCAACTATGCTGTCATGCTAGGAATCAAAAGGACTTTAGATCTGAAATAATCATGAGAAGTTCCTCTGATTCAATAACAATAAAATTATGCAATAGCTTTTTATCTTTATACCTGTTTATCAATCATGAAGAATGTGGAACTATCCCGCATGTTCAATGAAATGTATTATATGCTGAGCACTGATGAGAAAGCACGTTTTGAGGCACTTGCTTACCAGAGGGCTGCAAGATCCATAGAATCAATGCAGGATGACATTTCAGAAATCTATGAAAAGAATGGAATAAAGGGATTGATGGAGATCCCCGGAATCGGAAAAGGACTTGCAGAACACATTGAAGAGTATCTAACAACCGGAAAAATTGCTAAATATGAGGATTTAAAACACAGGTTTCCGGTGGATTTCAGTGAATTTTCCGGCATGGAGGGATTTGGGCCTAAAAAGGCAATGATTCTATATGATAAACTTGGCATAAAAAATATTGCTGACCTAAAAAAAGCCGCGGAGGAACATAAAATAAGGGATATCCCTGGTTTTGGAGAAAAAAGCGAGGCCCTTATCCTGAAAAACATATCAATGATATCTGCCACAGGATCTAGAATTTTATTGAGCACTGGATTAAATGAAGCCAGAAAGATTGTATCGTATCTCTTATCTGAAAACATAGTATCCAGATGTGAGATAGCTGGATCAACCCGGAGAATGAGGGAAACGGTGGGAGATATTGATATACTTGTTATATCTGAACGGCCGGAAAGGGTAATGGATTTATTCACTGAGTACGGAGGTGTAAAATCTATAGTTGTCAGGGGCGAATCAAAAACTACCGTGCTCCTTGATATAGGAACCACATGTGATCTAAGGGTGATAAAACCTGGAAGCTTCGGTTCAGCATTGCAATATTTCACAGGTAGCAAGGATCATAACATAAAGGTACGTAAGATTGCAATTGATCACAATTATAAGTTAAATGAATATGGATTGTATTCCGGTGATAAAAATATAATAGAGGGCAAAGACGAAGATGCGATATACAGAGAACTGGGCATGGATTATATTCCGCCTGAAATGCGTGAAGACCGTGGAGAAATAGAAATTGCATTATCACATAAAATTCCTTCATTAGTTGAATTATCTGAGATAAGAGGTGATCTGCATCTGCATACAACAGAAAGTGATGGTATGAACACCACCGAAGAGATGGCAACCGCAGCAATAAAAAGGCATTATGAGTATATAGCTATTACAAATCATTCAAAAAACTTAAAAATAGCCCATGGGCTAGATGATAACCAGTTCATGGAATATTTCAAAAAAATTGACAGTTTAGCTGATAGATATAACATAAAAATTTTAAAGGGAGCTGAGGTTGATATACTCAAGGATGGAAGTTTAGATCTGGATGAAAATACATTGAAGTCCATGGATGTGGTTATAGCTTCTGTGCATATGGATACCAACATGGATACAAATGATATGACTGATAGGGTTATAAATGCAATCAAAACAAATATGGTAAATATTTTAGGTCATCCAACAGGCAGGTTAATAAATGAAAGACAGCCATTTCAAATTGACCTAGATGAGGTTGCAAAATACTGTTATAAATATAAAACTGCAATGGAAATAAACGCTTCCCCGGAACGCCTGGATCTAAACGATGAAAACATTCTAAAAACTTCCAAATATGGAGTTTATTATTGTATAAACACTGATTCCCATAATATATATGGATATGATAATATGGAACTCGGTGTGGGCACTGCGAGAAGAGGCTGGCTTACCAGGAACGATGTAATTAATACAATGGATTTAAAGAATTTAATGAAATTCTTGAAAAAATGATTGGTTAAAAGTATTCGCCGGCTTTCCTCCAATAAAATATATCTCATTGAGCCGAACGAAATATAGACATTCTATACAGTACCATGCTGGAACTTATATTATTTATTTTATATAAAACTCCTGTATAAATCTTATCAATAGTTAAATGTACTGTAATTGTATTCCCTGAAATAATTTCGGAAGAATTATTCATATACCCTATTATATTTTTTCCATGATTGCTATACACTGTTATGTTCATATCAGGAATACTGCGGGTTGCGTTGAATTGAAAAGAAAATGTGTAATTCCCAGGAAGTAAATACGTGCTGTTACCCGTATATATATTATCTCCTTCCAGTTTCAATTTCTGGTACTCTGAAATTCCTTTATCTGGAAATGGACCATATAGGGTATTATCTGTGGTATTGAATTTTGCATTTGTATAATTCATGGAAAATGGTGCTTGCAGGACTGGACTGCCCTTATAATTGTATTCCAGTGCTATAATTCCATAACCCTCTGCAAATATACCGTATGAGCCATCATTCATGTCCTTCACTGCAAGATATGATAGGGAAATATTATTTCCGTCTTTTAAATACGTCTGATCATCGTTGAAATTTGCAATTATATATTTATAATGGGTATCTATTGATATATTCCCGTATGGGAATGCCGTCGCATTCAAATCCTTATAGAATAATGGATAAAGACTGTTACCAGTTACCAGGGATGCGTTCATATCAATGTTACCCGCAATAGAATAGATGAAATGGTTCTCCATTTCCCTGTAACCTGTGGAATCACTGTATATAGAATGTATAGAAGAAGGTTCAACAGAAATAGGTGATATTGGTGATATAACAATAAAAGATGCAATAGCAAATGCAGTGATGGCTATAAATGTATTTCTCAAATTCTTAAATTTGTGCTTTTTTGCCTTATTGCTGGTAGATTGTGAAATCATTAGTTTCTCTATTCCAAATATGCCCGCTACAAAAACAAAGGGAATAAACATCATGGAATACTGATATCCCATGAAATAGTAAGGTATATATGATGATGTCATTGCATAGGCTAAGTATGGTATAGCCGGTAGAAGGCCAATGGGAAAATCAAAGGAGATAAAATCAAGAGACATAAATGCCAGAACTAGGAATACTATCTTTATCTCATAATTGGAGACAATAAAATTAAGAAATTTTACCGGATGGTAAATCATGGTTATCAGCAGTCCTTCCAGATTTCTTGATGCTGATCCGGACTGCCCGCTGACAAACACGGGTATACTTGAGGAATTACTAATATTGCCCTTTATTAATGCAGCCAGAACATAATAAATTAAAAGAATTATAATGCTAACAGAGGAAAATAGATATAATTTTTTAATATTTTTTCTATCCACAGTATTATTTCTTAAAAAAAGAATTAATTCCATTAAAATAGTCATAATTACTATAAAAATAAATGATGAATGGAGGCTAACTATTAGGGCGAGGAATAGTATATTTAAAAATATTTTTTTTTCTAAATAAAAATAAATAGCCATGAAATAGAAAAATGGTAAAAATATCATAATATGAAAATCAAAGTATACCGGGCTTTCAGTTAATGGGGAAAGAATGAAGGCAATAGATATTATAAAGGCATAAAATTCAGGATTTCTATTATTGAACCTGTATTTAGAAAAAATTTTCAATGAAAGGTAATATAAGGGAATAGAGGCAAAGCTTATAAATATCGATTGCAGAACAAGCAGGATATAAGGACTCGGATACAGATAGAATAATGGCAGAATTGCAAACATGAAGAGTGAGAAGTGCTCTGCTAGATAACTCCCACCTGCAAGGTTAGTGTAAAATAACTTACCGTGAAGAGTTGAATAAAATGCCTGGGAATACAATCCAAGGTCCCATCCGTAAGCATTAATTGTATATGCCTTTAATATTGAATAAAATGAAAATAGAATTGAGAAAAGCGCAGCAATAAATACAACCAGTTTGCCATATGTTATACTGTCCTTAATATTGCGCAGTTGAATTGAAAATGATTTGCTACCAGAATGCATTTAATTGGTCAGTATCTATTTATATATTTATTTTACTGAAAAGGTGAGAAAATAATTGAAATTGAATTTTTAGAGGATAGATATAGATGGAAAAAACAGTGACTGTATTAATTAATGTCAAAATATTTCAGGTTTAATGAATAT
This sequence comes from Thermoplasmata archaeon, assembly GCA_021802205.1. Lineage (GTDB taxonomy): Archaea > Thermoplasmatota > Thermoplasmata > Thermoplasmatales > Thermoplasmataceae > Ferroplasma. The sequence goes on along the minus strand of JAKAAT010000009.1, from coordinate 8,776 downwards.
TTTAAAGTATTATCCATTATTAATTAGCAATGGATAAGTTTTTATCGTGAATTTATATAACCGTTTATTGAGTAGCATAACTGAATCATTCAGTTCCGGGGTAACATTTCAGTATTCGGCTGTGGCGTCCATGTTTATATCGTCCAGTCTATTTTATTTTTTCATTGCCCATATTTTACCGGTAAACATTGTAGGTTCCATATCGTTACTGTATGCCATTATGAACATTATGGCTGTTGTCTTTGTTTTCGGCCTTTCCAATGGAATACAGCATTATATTTCATATCATCTTGTCAGGGAAAATCATAAAGCAATTATGAAACTGATGAAACAGACCATGGCCTTTGCAATTCTCCTTGCCCTCTCCGCATCTGTCTTCATGTATTTTGCCTCAGGGGAAATAGCATTACTGTTTTTCCACAGCACTGCGTACATACTTTCCATAAAACTCATAGGCATAGCAATAGCAGGATCGGTAATGATAAATATACTGGGTTCCATGCTTCTGGGGCTTAACCAGTATAAAAAATATTCTTTAATTTATATATTTATCAATATATTCACATATTTCTTCCCCCTTTCCATGTTATTTTTAACAGGAAAAGCCGTTTATCTTATAGCGGGCCTTGCTTCAATAAACGTTTTAAGCGCAATATTATTCTTTATTTTTGTTTACCGTGCCTATAACAGGCTCGGAAATCTTACAAAGAACGCAGCAAAGGAGCCTTACCGTAATTTGATCTATTATTCTGTTCCCCTGTTTTTATCCTCTATAATGGGAACCAGTGCCACTTATATTGACAGAATAGTTGTTTCATACTTTATCAATTTATCATACCTGGGAATATACAACTTTGCATTGATTATTGCATCTGCGGCTACATTCCTTGTGGTTCCAGTATCAAACCTCCTGATTCCAAAATTATCCACATTCTTTTCCCTGGATAATAAGGAGGGTTTCAGAAGCAGCATAAGAATACTTCTCAATATAGTTTCTCTTATATACATTCCGGCAGCACTGGGCATTGCAGCATTGTCCAGAATTATATTGTATGAATTTGCAGGTAACCAATACACAATTGCATATATACCATTGATGATTATCATGTTCATTACCTCATTCTTCATAGGATCCGTTGTCCTATCATCCGGTATTTCAAGCATCAGAAAAACAAAGATTTTTGTTTACTCATCCGCCCTTTCCCTTTCCTCCAATGTAGTTTTATCCATAGTGCTTATACCCATGTTCAATATAATAGGTGCAGCCATAGCATACTCATCCATGAATGCTGTTAACTTTGCAATTGTTTATCACTATGCAAGGAAATTTGGTGTGAATAACTATGATATACCGAGAGTTATAAGAATATGGCTATCTTCCCTTATAATGTTCGGTGCAATATTTGTACTCCAGGGAATGTTCCCGTACAGCATGCTGAACATATTTATTTACATCCTGCTTGGGCTTGCTATCTATATGGTAGAAATAAAGGCTTTCCGCCTTATCAGTGCTGAAGAAATGGATTATATTCTTTCCGTAATACCGAACAGATTTGGCACATTGAAATATATATTAAGAAATCTGGAATACACGGAAAGGAAAAAAAGATACGATCGGCTCTTCAGATTCATAAAATAATAAGGTTTATTTGTTATATTCTTTACTGTTGATCATTATGGAAGAACAAAAAAGAACGTATATTTCTGTAATTATTTCCGATTATAATAGAAAACTATACATATTAAATGCCCTGAAGTCCGTGATTCATCAAAGCCTCTCCAGGGAAAATTACGAAATTATACTTATTAAAAATTTTGCGGATAGTAATATAGATGATTTCGCATCCCAAAACAAAGTAAAATCACTAATTAGTCAGGATATTTCCCTGTCCGGAAAAATAAGAGAGGCATTATCATATGCAACGGGAAATGTAATATGTTTCCTTGACGACGACGACAAATTTTATGAGAATAAACTGGAATATGTTTATAATAAATTTAAAACAACGAAAAATCTTGTGTATCTACATAATAATTTTTCATCAATTGACGATAATAATCAACCTATAAAATATAAAAATATCAATCCGGATTTTAACATCTCATCTATTTCAATAAGAAAGGATATTATAAATGTTGATACGCTCACAATGGTTTCGAAGAGTATTGATACATTAATGTACATGTATGCTCGGGAATCAGGTATGAAGATTGAAATTGATGATACAGTACTTACATACTACAGGGTAACAGAAAATAGTGTAACTCATTCATTTAATAGTATAGAATCATTCAGAGAATTTTCTATAAATTCCCTTTCAAAAATATTGCAATCATATGTTACTATGAAATCAATATTTACGTCCGGCAGGGCATTAAAGATAATAAATCACAGGGAAAGCTTCACAAGAATAAGAATTAACCTATTCGGAGGACCGAAACCCTTCATAAAAGATTATATAAAAATACTTTTCACAGGGTCAATGGAACCGAGGAGTTACGAGTTTAAGGTTATGATATCCTCGATCTTTTTCAAAAATTTGGCAATGAAAAAATTATATAACAATGAGATGGAGAAAAATAAACAATTACAATGATTTAAATTATAGCAACAGGCGAAACAGGCGACGCAGTAGCACCAAGGAATGGTATAGGGGAGCAGACAAACATGAATTCGTAAACTTTGTCTTTGGCCATCCGGTGGAGGCTCAAATTGTCTATAATATGTATTCCTGCGCGGGCAATCAGGAACTGATGAACCGGAAGCCTTGTATTTTTGGCTTCAGGGGGAACAACCTCTGATGATGGAGTATCACTCCCAGTTACTGAGATATTATTTTCCCGCAGATATTCTGCCAGATGGAAGCCTATCCCGGGAGCAGAATCATAGAATTTATCATACTTATCCGGCTTTGAGAATAGCGCAGAGGCTCCGGTGTGAAAAAACATTGCGTCTCCTTTTTCTGGAATTATATCATTATCCTTAAGGAAATCTTTCACATCTGTAACTTCAATTGTTGTGCCTCCATTCAGTATATCTGCTCCCCTGTATCCTGCTATATCAACCATTATACCTCTGGTAACTATGGGTCCCACATTCTCTATTCCCATTTTAGAATATCCGGTATTGGATATAACACTCTTGACCGGAATATTGTTGAAAAATTTACCGTCATATGCCATATGGGACAATGCGTCAATATGTGTGGCCGTGTGGTCGCACATTTCTAGTCTTCCCAGGGAAGGACCGTACCTGTTTTCATATTTCTCGGTAAAGCCATTATCATATGGTCTGAGCATTATATCAAAGAAATAAGGTCCGTGTGTCTGCCGATCGGCCATGCCGTTGTATACGGTATGCGACATCCTGTATAATTTTCCCTTCTCTGGTATTTTCAGGGCATTCAGCACTTTTTTACTGTCAATATAATTCAAATTTCCCCTTTGATCTTCAGGACCAAAACTGGAAGAAAGATCAGAATCAGTGTTATACATTTTCTCTTTTACAGATCCATTGTTATCCATTATTATACATAATTACAGAATATAAAAGAATGACGATTATTTAATTACTGTATTTGTTGTTTTAACCTGAGGAAATAGTCCAGCGCAGATTGATTTTTCAGGGATTCCGTATTTATTACAGAGTTTACTGGTTCTCCTTCCATTATCCTGGTCAACGGCACCTCCATTTTCTTACCATTAAGTGTTTCAGGTATTTCCGGTACCTCCAGTACAATATCGGGCACATGCCTTGGGGATAGGTCTTCCCTTATATGTTTCCTTATTTCTGTTTCTTTATCAGTATCCAGAGTTAATCCCTCCTTGAGTTCCACAAATAAAACTATGATATACTTATTATTATTCCTGTATCCAATTACAATAGAATCCTTAACAAAATCTATAGCCTCAACAGTTGAATAAATTTCTCCGGTTCCTATTCTGATTCCGTTTCTGTTGAGTACTGCATCGGACCTTCCGTAAATAACGATGCTTCCATCCTTGAATATTGATATAAAATCACCGTGCCTCCATATTCCCGGATAAAAGTCATAATAACTTTTATAGTATCTTTCCTTTTCCGGATCGTTCCAGAAGAAAACGGGCATATTCGGCATGGCTTTAGTAATTACCAGTTCACCTTTCATGCCTGTGATCGATTTTCCATTTTCGTCCAGTGATTCCACAGCAGCACCCAGCCCCCTGCACTGAATTTTTCCAGGATAAACCGGAAGAATAGGAGATCCCAGGCATATGGCGGAGCATAAGTCAGTTCCGCCACTCAGTGATGATAGCCAAATATTTTTCTTGACCCTGAAATAAACAAATCTGAAAGCTTCCTTTGACAGGGGACTTCCTGTGGAACCCATAAACTCAAGATTTTTCAATTCATAGATTTCTGCTGGATAATAATTCAATTTCATCATTGATTCTATGTATGCAGCACTTATGCCCAGATGGGTAATTTTAAATTTTTCAGTTATTTTCCATAGAATCGATATATCGGGATAACTGACACTCCCATCATACATAACTATTGTAGAACCCATTATAAGACCACTGACGAGTATATTCCACATCATCCATCCGGTGGTAGTTGCCCATGTGAATACACTATTTTCAGATATGCCCATATGCAGGCCGAGAACCTTGAAATGCTCCAGTACAATACCTCCGTGCCCGTGAACTATGGCTTTGGGTTTTCCCGTTGTTCCTGAGGAATAGAGTATCCATAATGGATGGGAAAAGTCAACGTTGACAGGGATAAATTCTCCCGGATTTTCAGGTATATCCTTAAAATTTATGAAATGGTTTATTTTTATATCTCCCGTGGAAATAGCCAGCCTTACATTTGGCAAGTTTTTAAGAATTTCGGATGCATTGTGTGTTCTCTCAAATTTCCTGCCATTATAAGAGTATTCAGGTGAAACAATTAATACTGAAGGATCAATCTGCGAAAATCTCTCGATAACTCCTTTTACACCAAAATCAGGTGAGCATGATGACCATATTGCCCCTATTGCCGCCGATGCCAGAAAAGAAATAACCGCCTCTGGAATATTACCGATATAGGCACATACCCTGTCCCCTTTTTCTATACCCTGGCTTAATAAATAATATGCCATGGAAGACACTTTTTTCCAGAGATCCTTATATGATATGCTGAGTTCATTTCCACATTCATTATATTGGATTATAGCTGCCTTCTCTAGATTTCTGTTTCTATAAACGTAACCTGCATAATTCAATTTAGATCCTTCGAACCATGTGCTATTTACATTTTGCCCCCTATGGATATATTTATAGCCATGGATATTTAAATTATAAAACCCTGAAAGAGAGACCCAGAAATCCTCAGTATTATTTACGGACCACGCCCATAACTCCTGATAATTCCTGAAATGATACCCGTACTTGTGATTAATATACTTTAAAAAATGTTCCATGGCAGAATCTTTTTTATAATTTTCATCCGGTACCCACAGGGGTTGTTCCTCCAGACTCATAATGCTTCAACATAATTATATATAAATATCTTGCCTACATTCATCTACTATGCGAGAGAATAACATGCATTTATAATTAACGAAAGGTTAATATAAACAAATGTAAATATGTTTATATGTACGATAATGATGAACTGTTTAAAAAAATAAACCATATAGAATTCTATGTAAGTAGCGCAAAAACATGGTCATACTTTATGAAGAACGGACTCGGATTGAATTTAAAAGCATATTCAGGGCTTGAAACAGGAAACAGACAAAACTCTTCGTTTCTCCTTAATCGTGGAGATATAAATCTAGTTTTTACAAGTTCACTCAATGCAGATTCCGATATAAATAAATCAATAGCAAATCACGGAGACGGCGTCCGGGATATTTCTCTCGAGGTTGATGATCTGGATTTTACAAAAAAACATCTGGAATCAAAAAATGTAAAGGTCTCTGCGATTATGGAAGAGAAGGATGAAAATGGCAAGATAAGGAAGGCGGTAACAAAGACCTATGGAGATACATTGCACACACTTATTGAAAGAGGCGATTATAAGGGTTTCTTACCTGGATATGCACAAATGGAATCAGAAGCAAAAGATACAGGTATTTACAAGGTAGACCATGTAGTTGGTAATGTTTATGAGGGGGAGATGGACCAGTGGGTGAATTATTATATTAAAAATATGAATTTTAGCCAGCTGATAACCTTTGATGATAAAATGATACGTACAGACTACTCCGCACTGAGATCCAAGGTTGTAAAATACAATGATAACATAGTATTTCCCCTGAATGAGCCTGCAAAGGGCTTAAAAAAATCGCAGATTGAAGAATACCTGGACTACTACAACTCCCAGGGCGTACAGCATATAGCTCTGAAGACCGACAATATTATTGATACTGTTTCCAGACTGAAAGAGAACGGAATACAGTTCCTGGATACACCTGCATCCTATTATGATAACCTCACCGAAAGGGTTGGAGACGTTGACGAGGATATAGAAAAGTTGAAAAAACTCAATATTCTGGTAGATCGTGACGAGGATGGCTATTTACTCCAGATCTTCACAAAACCACTGACTGACAGGCCCACTGTATTCTTTGAAATTATAGAAAGAAAGGGCGCAAAATCCTTCGGTGCAGGGAACTTTAAGGCACTGTTTGAATCCATAGAAAGGGAACAGGCTCAGAGAGGTAATTTATGAAAATCTGCTTGCTGGAGCTGTCAAATAAATCTATTTACTGTATTTATAACAATGAGAAGTATTTCAGTATTGCTTCCATGCTGGGAATCGATGAAAAAGAACTTGAGAAAAAATTTTACAGTCTATATGATGATATAATAAAATTGAAGCCTGAGTTAAGCTCGGAAATAAAACCGGAGAACGTAAAGTACAGCGTCCCAATACCCGGAATGCGATCCGTCCGGGATTTCTACTCGTTTGAAGACCATGTAAAGAATGCGAGAAAAAATAAGGGGCTTGAAATGATTCCAGAATGGTATAAATTCCCTGTATTTTACTTTTCATGCACGCCTAATATATACCCATCCGGGTATGTTATCAAATATCCGGATAAGAGCAGGGCTTTTGATTATGAAATGGAGGTCGCAGCAGTTATAGGTAAAAAGGTTGAGGATTGCCATAAAAATTGCATGGATTCAATCTTTGGGTTTATAATCATGAATGACTGGAGTCTCCGTGACATTCAAAAAGAAGAGATGAAAATTATGCTGGGACCTGCAAAGGGAAAGGACTATGCAACTTCATTCGGGCCGTTTCTTGTGACCAGAGATGAAATTCTCAGAGATGAGGAAAATGGAAAGATAAATATCGAAATGAGGGGCTATGTCAACGGCAAACTCTATTCTCAGAATAATTTGAAAAATATATATTTCAGTTTCGATTCAATGCTTGAACGGGCTTCTGAATCGGTTCCGTTGCTCCCCGGTGATGTAATTGGAAGCGGTACATTCGGAACTGGTTGCCTCCTTGAGCTTGGTAAATATCCATGGCTTAAATCCGGCGATGAAGTGAGGTTTGAATCCCAGCAGCTGGGGACACTTGTTAACAGGGTGGTATGAATGGTTTACTATGTAAAAATGGGAAGGGTGCCCGAACAGAGGCACACGTATGATGATAGAAATCACATACAGAAGGAGGAGCTTTTCGGTCTGAATGCCTTTGACGGGCGATATTCTTTGTTATACCACAGGTTTGACCCTGCAGAGATCGAGAGTACAGATGTCCAGTACCGTGAGAAATTATCACCTGTGGAGTTAATGGAGCATAGGCATCTCCGTACCGGAGAACTTGGTAAGCTGGATAACTTCTATACTGGCAGGCAGGTTCTGTTCTTCAATAATTCAATCAGAACCGGGATCATAGATACCGATGCAAATACAGATGAGTACTTCAGGAACGCACTCTGTGATGAGGTTTTCTTTGTCCATTCCGGTTCCGGTGCAATTAGATCCCCGTTCGGGATACTGAAATTCAGAAAAGGGGATTTTATATATATTCCTAAGGGTACAACCTACAGAGCAATAATGAATGAAAGGTCATTTTTCTTCTTTACTATTTCAACAGATCACATGGAGATTCCAGATCATTACATGAATAAATATGGACAGTTGAAAGAAGGTATGCCCTACTATTCCAGGGATATACAGATACCTGAATTTGTAGAGCCTGAAAATAAGAAAGGTGAATACCGTATAAGGGTCGATTATAGTAATTATTATCTTAATACGGTGAGAAATAATCCGGTATTTGATCTGGAAGGTTATGATGGTTATCTTTACCCGTTTTCCATCAACATCGATAAATTTGCACCGATTGTAGGAAAACTACACATGCCACCTCCGGTACACACTGTATTTGAATCGAAGTATTTCATGATCGGGGCTTTCCTTCCCAGGCTATTTGATTTCCACGAGAAGGCTATTCCTGTTCCATATTATCACAACAATATAGATTCAGATGAACTCATCTTCTATTCATCGGGGAATTTCATGAGCAGGGAGGGCATAGGAGAAAAATCAATTACAATGCATGTTCATGGAATGACACATGGACCACAGCCAGGTGTAATTGAAAAGAGTATAGGTGCGGAGAAGACCGATGAAGTAGCCATAATGGTGGAATCCTATAAATGGCTTCTGCCTACAGAAAAGGCTGAATCCATAAAGGATAAAAATTACCAGTATTCATGGAAAGTAGGTAAAAATTAATTATAAAATATTTAAATTATTTTTTATCTGAAAGACCAAGCCAGAA
>JAKAAT010000008.1:28034-43115 GCA_021802205.1 Thermoplasmata archaeon | reverse complement strand
ATGTCAAATAAGGCTGCTGAATTAAAGGCGGCAGGCAAGACAATATATAACTTCGGAATCGGTGAACCTGACTTCACCACGCCTGAGGAAATAATAGATTACGCATTCCAGAGTGCAAAGGACGGAAAAACACATTATACCCCATCTGCAGGAATAATGGAATTGAGGCAGAAGATTGCCCAGAAAATGAAAAAGAAAAACAATATAGATGCAGAGCCGTCCAACATTCTTATTACACCTACAAAATTCTCACTAAACCTTGCACTGTATTCGATAATTGATCCCGGTGATGAAGTTCTTTTGCCATCACCATACTACGTTTCATACCCGGATATAATAAAATTAAACGGCGGGAAGACCATAACGGTGCCCACTGATAAAAACTATGAAATGGATTTTGATTCCATGAAAAAATATGTTTCACCGAAAACCAAGGTATTCATGTTCAACAACCCCGTAAATCCAACCGGAAAGGTTTACAGTGAGAAATCTTTGAGGAAATTATCTGATTTTATCCTGGAAAATAATCTTTATTTAATTTCAGATGAAATATACGAAGATCTGATTTATAAGGGAAAAATGTTTTCCCCAGGCTCCATAGAGGAAATGAGGGAAAAAACTATCACTGTCAGTGGGTTTTCCAAAAGCTATGCAATGACCGGCTGGAGAATAGGGTACATGGTAGCCGAAAATAGTATTATAAAGGCGGCAAATAAGGTTCAACAGCAGACCATGACATGTGCACCATCTATTTCGCAGTATGCTGCACTTAGGGCACTGGATGACGAAGAGAGCGTAAAAAACATGAGAGAAACGTTCATGAAGAGAAGGGATTTATCAGTATCCATGATAAGGGAAATTGATGGGCTCAACCTTTATGAACCGGAAGGTGCATTCTACGTATTCCCCGGATATGAAGCCGATAAAAACGATGCAGATCTTGCACTGGATCTTCTGGACAAACAGAATGTTATAGTTACTCCGGGAAGCCCATTCGGCGCAGAAAAGCATTTCAGAATCTCTTACGCAGCATCCGATGATACCATTAAGGAAGGAATTTCCAGAATAGGAAAGTATTTTAAAAATATTAAATAAATTTATATACAGATATTAATATAGAATTTATATGGGAAAACTTACTGCCCTTATAGTGGGCTATGTATCCGTTACATTTGCTTCGTATGTTGTACTTTCAGTTGCTTATTCTCCGCTTATTAACTGGCTCGGTCCATATTTTGGATTTCGTTTCCCGTTTATTCTGGGTATAATATATCTAATTGCCGGATCTCCACTCAGGAACACCATTATCCTTGAAACATGGATAGTTCTGGGTGTTATCGTCGGTATTTCCGCCAGAAAGGGACTCCGTGCATGGGGTTCTGCTTCCCTTATTTTTACACTAATTACTGCAACTTTCTCCATATTGCTACTGGGAATGCTGGGAATATCATTATTAGGGCACAGCGGTCTAAGCGGGCTTTCCGGCAGTATATCAAATGTGACTTCAAGTATATATGCAGCACTTATCTTTGTTCCATATGGAACGAATCTTGCTACAATAGCCATGGAGCCTGTACTCAGGCAGTTAATTCCTTTCATATCATCGGCACTGGGTTCTGGAACCGCAAGTACTGGAACAGCAACTTCTGCAGTGGAACCCCTAATTGAGGCAATTGCATATAACGCATTTGAAAATTATCTTATTTTCGTAATAACATCCATCCTGGTTGGAACCATTTCATACAGGGTATTGCACGGGAATAAGAAAAAGTCAAAGAAGGCTATGGCAGCAGTTATTGCCATTTTTATTGCATTTTTATTTGTTGCCATGGCGTTCTCCGCGGGTGCAACATCCCAATCCCAGGTAAACGCTGAACCATCGTATAATTCACCACTTAAATATATTCCTGCATTCGCAATGGGGGGGCTATTCCCTGTAACAATCAGCAATGGTGCTGCTAAGGTGAATCAGACTTCTGATACTTTATCTGCAAACATCTCCAACGGTACCAATGAGGCGGGTCTCAGTTTGATAACACCGGATGGAAATCTTTACAATTTCTATGCCATGGAGAATTCAAAAAATAACGGTAACTGGAATAGTGCCGGTTTGATGTTCGGAAGTGTTGTTATCAGTGCAAATATGACTTCACTGGTGGCAAGGGAATATAATATAAATATCAGTAAATTTGGGGCTTTCGTACCGGATAATTTTATTATACTGGCATATAACAGTTCAATTCCTAATGGAAATGCTGTTGGTCTATCCACATCCATAGGAACAAGTATGGGGACATCATTTAGCCATATTATAACACTGAAAAATATTACATTATCAGGATATTCTATAAATGTATACATTTACTCATCATCCGCAGGCAACTCTGTTCTTAAATCAGGATTTATGAAAGCATTCACAGGCGATTACAGTGGAAGTATTTCATCAATATTTTCAAACAATGAAAGATTAAATAATTACGGTCCGTTTGTAATGGCATCGGGATACGTTAATGAAAGCATTGCAAATAAGGTATCGGGAATCAGTGCAAATATTAACGGGATGTATTTCACAGCAGGCATGTTCGCTTATGAACAATATTTTCATTCATCCGGCACAGCACATACTTATAACCTTTCTGCACTGATGCATTATAATTCAGATATCTCATTCAGTAAATCTTCAACACTGTCCATACTGGGAATAGGTTACAATAATGGCACAGGAAACATAGGAAGTATTGGCAATTATAAATTCAACATATATACTAACAATGCATCCCTGATTGCAAATACCCCGTTGAATACAAGCGGGTCTAGATTTACGGACAGCACTTCATTTAGCCCATCTTCGGTATCTGTATCATTCAATGCCGTTTTCCCCGCCGATATAAGTTACAGTACATCTGTCACCCATGTTTCATCCAATCAGGTTAAGATAACCGTAAATATTACAAATAACGATAATAATACAGTTACAGAATTCAACGCATCACAGGGTGCCTTTGTGAAAAATTATGATAGCCATAACGCATCGAGTTTAATATCAGGTAAATACAGGGAATCGAACATTACTATTTTACCCGGGCATTCTGCCAATTTCAGCTATATAATGAGTCTGTCAGGAGTGGGAATTTATGTCATCCCCTATACCAATATCTCATATAATTTCCAGGGAAAATCATTCTCTTATCAGACCAATTCAACCTATATAACTCAGAACAAACCTGGATACGTTATTGCAATGAATTCCATGATAAATCAGGAAGCTTCCCAGTATTCGTTTCTGGGTAATGTCATGTTTACATTTTCCGGTTTTGCCTTATCCGTAATAGATCTGATTCTGATCGCAATAGTGTTACTGGATGTCTTTATAGAAGTAAAGGGTCTGGCAAAATTAATAGGGGAAAAACGGGGACAATAAATTCCTGAATAATATTTAACAATTTATTGCTAATGGTTTATTTTATAATTCATTCTCTAATTATAATTTTTACATTGATATGAAACTATTAAAAAATTTTATAATAAAATTTTCCATGGTAAGTCATGTAACATTCTTGATTGGACATACGATGGTAAATCATCTCCAGAGCATTTTGCTATTTTATTCAATAATAATATTTATTTAGTGGTAAAACATTATTATAAGTGAAATTTATCATCATATATCTTGCACTTCTTGCTGTAACCATAATATCATTCACATATTATATTTTAAATACATATTATTCAACATTTTATATTAAGGGTGAAAGGGTAGAAGGTGTAGAAACCTCCCATGCCACTATTATAATTCCTGTTTACAAGGAAGACATTGAAGTGTTCAGACAGGTTATAGTATCAATCAAATTGCAGGGAGCTCCATTTATCGTTGTTGGTGATTCCAGCCTTGAGCCATATAAAACAATAACTGAGGAGAATGGCGGTAGGTTTATACATCTTATGGAACGGGGAGGGAAAAAGAATGCCCTGGTTCAGGGATTAAAGGAAGTAAACACTGAATACGTAATGTTCGTTGACAGCGATACCATAATTCCTGCAGACACCGTGAAAAGCATGCTATCATATTTCGCTGAGGGCATTGCAGGTGTGGGTGTAAATATTCATATTAAAAATAATGGAACCTCTGTGTCATACGCTTCTGAATTCATCGAAAGATTGACAGAAATGATCTCTAAATCGCTGTCAAGGCATGGCAATGTCTACGTACTGGATGGCAGATGTGCAGCCTATAAAACTGAAATAATAAAGCCATTTATGCTCTCAGACGATTTCCTGAACAAAAAATTACTGGGTAAAAAAGTCATGCTTGGAGATGATATGCTTCTCACAAGTTACCTCATTAAAAATAAATATAAAATGGTGAAGGACTATGATATTACGGTGGAAACAGAGCCACAGCAGGGTGTTAAAAAATTTATCAATCAGCAGATAAGATGGTCCAGGCGTGGATGGTATTTCTTCTTCAAGAATATGAGTGATGGAACAGCCAAAAACGGTGGAAAATTATACACATTTGAAATGATGTATATATATCTCATACCCATAATAGGATTTATACTGTTTTTGTTCAGGGCAATGTTTTTCTTACATATTCTCGGCCATCTTGATTACCTGAGCATTACCAGCGTCTCTCATTTTGTAATGTACAGATTTTTCCATTATCATCCCAGATATTTCATCGGATTTTTAATCAACGGAATTATGTACGGCCTGGGTGCAGTAGGTGATGTAATATTTGTTGGTGCCATAGCACTTAACATACCCAGGGAAAGGCTCAGGACACTTGTATACGGTGCAATCGGTTTAGGTGTTCTCTTCTTTGTTAATTTATACGGTCTTGCAACATTCTGGAAGCAATCCGGATGGCTGACCAGATAAATTTTATTATCACTTTTTAAAAATCATGCGCCTGCTCAGGGATGTTATGGATTCATAACCGGCAAGTGCCATCTGAAGATCTAACTCAGCCTTTAATTCACCTATGTATCTTTCTACGCCCCTCTGTCCTGCGACGGCCATAGCATAACAGTAAGGTCTTCCAATAAGAACCCCATCTGCGCCCAGTGCAAGAGCCTTCATGGCATCCGATCCGTGCCTTATTCCACTGTCAAAAAGAACAGTGCAGCTTATATTTCTGTTATCAGTAATTTCATCCAGTGCCTCAATTGTAGAAATGGCACCATCTACCTGCCTCCCACCGTGGTTGGATATCACCACTCCGTCAGCGCCGTATTTTATTGCTGCATTGACATCATCATATGATGATATGCCCTTAATGATCACCGGAAGTTCTGTCCAGCTTCTGATTTTCCTGAAATCGCTCCATGAAAATGCTGGATTGACATAAACCATTAAAAATTCTTCTATTGCTGAATTCATATCCTCCTCAGGGGGTTTATCCAGGCGTTTTCTGAACTCTGGATCAGAAATGTAATTTGCTATTCCCTCACCCTGTAAAAATGGAAGATATGCATTTTTAAGATCCTGTTCCCTCCATCCCAGCATGGTGGTATCCACTGTCACAACTATGGCCTGGTAACCGGATCTTTCGGCTCTCTTTACCATGCTCCTCATTACATTTTCGTCTTTGCCGGGATAAAGCTGGAACCATTTTTCACTTTCCGGATATTTCTTTGCTATATCCTCCATGTTAACAGAGGATACTGTGCTGAGAATATACGGGACATCCATGGCAGAGGCTGCCCCTGCACTGGCGTATTCCGCATCCTTATGTATTATGGACTGTACTCCGATGGGGGCAATGATAAATGGAGAATCATGTTTCCTGCCGAAAAGAGAAATTTCCTGGTTCCTGCCATCAACATTGCGTAAATATCTGGGCCTTATCCTGTAACGGGAGAATGCCCTGATATTTTCCATCATTGTATCCTCACTTCCAGCTGCACCTTCCACGTATCCCCACGGGCCATCTTTTAATATCTTTCTTGCCGCTTGTCTCCATTCCTCAATGGATACCGGAAGGTCTGAATTTTCGTCCATCCCTGTGTAAACCTTCAATTGAAAATCGAGTCCGAACTGTGTCATCAATATCCCGCAATTATAATACAGTAACTGTATATAAGTATTGGTCAGATACAATTTATCTAAAATAGGGTTCCATACTTTCTGGAAATTTCATATTTCCATTCATCCCTTTCCAGGATACATGAAACTCCGTGATTCCTGCATATTCTTATAATATGGGAATTAAGCCGTTCCCACCAGTCAGGGTCTGTTCTTCTGTATCCCGTGCCTAGCATATACGGCAATGTTCCCTTAAAATCCTGGAACGAATCATATATAATTCTTATATCATTTGCCTCACAGAATTCAATTATCTTTTCTATATCATCGAGATCATCATTGATATCCTGTATCAAGGGACCAAGATAGAGCCATGTATTTATGCCATTGATTGAAAGTCTTTTCAGCGCATTAAGGCGCTTCTCAGGTGCAGGGGCATGTGGTTCAATTATCCTTGATATGGAAGATTTCATAGAGGTTACTGTAATCCCCACATCTAAATTTTTTCTATATTTTTGCAGCACTATCATGTCCTTTAAAATCAAAGGGGATTTGGTCTGTACAGTAACATAAAAACCATTTCTGCAGAGAATATCAATTGCATCCGGCATTATTCTGTATTTCATTTCAATATACTGGTAAGGGTCTGTAATAGTTGAAACCCCAACAATGCCCTTTTTATAAGTCCTGGCTTCCCTTTCCAGCAAATTAATAATATTGGTCCTTACCATAATGGTGCTTCCCCAGTTTTGAGAAGCTTCAGCAGGTGTCATATCAATAGCATAGCAGTATTTACATCCGTGAAAACATCCGAGATATGGATTGAAGGCATAATCGAGTTCCCTCATTCCCGATTTTCCAAGGGCATGTTTTGCCTCAATCTCTATAACTTTTGTGCTCTTATTCATATTCATCAGTAATAATCCAGGTTTGATACAAGATATTTTATATTGTTTGACTTTGCTTTCCACGCCTTTATATCCACCGCTGTAAATTTCGAAACATATTTTATTGCATCATATATTGTGTCAAATTTCTCAGGGGTTATCTTTAACAATTCCCTGATATTTTCCCTCACATACCAGACACCAACAGGAAGATTGAATCCGGGATATATTTCTCTCCAGAGCATTGCTGAACCTGTTTTCTTCATCTGCCTGAATTTTTCTGCAACGGCAAGCCTGGAAGAATAATAACATCCGCCTATTTCAGGATAGGTTTTCCTTCCGTGGTAACCCTCATAATCAAGCTCAATTTCAACTGAATCACCGAAGCTATTCCAGGCACTTCCGGGGAACCATGATTCACCCCATTCGAACATCCACTGCCCTGGTGCCAGTATTGCAATAAAGAGGTTCCCCTCAGTTTTTCTTACATACACCTCATAACTGTCAATTTCCCTGTAATCCTTGATTTCTTCTACCAGACTATCTGATATTGACTTATCAGTTGCTGTTATTGACCATCTGGTGGGAACAATCCTTCTCTTCTTGCCGGTACCCAGCGATCCTGCACTCAGGGCTTTAGATATGCCGTTAATTCCCATTCCCTTACGGTATAGATCCATCACACCATCCGAGGCCTTCAAATCTCTGTCATAATATATTTTCTCAATTCTATTGTCTATATGGTAATTCCCGTATTTTATACTCTTCAGGGGAGATGATGGGCCCATTGGTGTTATGTTCTCATCAAGGACAACGTTGTCCCTGAAAGATTTTTCCACCGTCATTTCAACATCTACCGGTGTCGATGATAATGAGCTTACCTGTATTTCCTGTAGACGATAATCAGGGTTTGCAGCATCGTCTACTGAAATTTTGATGCCTCCACGGAGTAATGAGAGCCTGCTGGATATAAAATCATTGAGATCCAGTGAAAGCCATTTTGATTCGTCCTCCAGATATCCTGTATCACCTGAAAATGGTGGTGTGGACGGGTATATATTGATTTTTGGATAACCGTATCTACCCACAAAGAGGGATGGCGGTGATGATCCTGCTATGGAATTTCCGCTGAAATTGTAAACCTTCTTGACCTTATCTACTATGGAGACCGGGCAGTAAGAAAGCCCGCATAACATCTTGGCACCACGGCATTTTACGCATAAAGAAGGCGGAATTTTTATAATTTTACCGGGCATATATATTCAATCCATTCTCATATATTAATTATTTCAAAAATCATAAACAAGGTAAATTATTTCTATTTTATAAGGATATTTCCACAACGCATTTATTATCGCCATCGGGAAAATTTTCCATTAATTTGAAATCATCATTTATTTTATCTGACAACATTGATTTTTCTAGAGAACCACATACCATGTCCTTATTGTTCTTGGCCAGTTCATAGAATACACAGTTATGCCTTATGATCTTTACAGTGTCTCCGGTTACCTCCATTTTTGCATAGTAGCCCAGGCGATTGAGTATATTCACATATTCCCCGATCTTTTCCAGTTTTTCATCCCTGGTAAGTGATGCAAGGGAAATGCTTTCTGATGAAACCTCCCTTACCATATCTTCAGCTATCTTCATGAGTATTCCATTCAATCTTACTGTTCCTATCTCATTTTCAACCTCCTTTAAAAGCATGGATGAGAAATTTATATACTGTTTTGGAAATATCTGCATACCCTTTTCCGTTAATTTATAGTATTTTTTTGGCCTTCCTGTCTTTGCCCTTACAAAATAGGATGACACAAGGCTGTGATTTTCAAGATAGTTCAAATGTTCCTTTACTGCATTTTTGTTTACTTTCATAATATCGGAAAGCTGTTCAAGGGTTTTATCCTCATACAGCAGTGAACTAAGTATAGTAGTTTTACTATTACCTAAATAATCATTAATTACTTCTTCCATGGTACCACAATTATATATTATATTGTTATATTTATACTTATACGTATTTTAGTTACTATATACATAATAAAATGTTTAAATACCTATTTGTAATGAATCTATAATGACAAATACAGTACTTGAAATCAAAAACCTTAAAGCCGAAGTAGAGGGCAAAGAAATATTGAAAGGTATTAACCTTACAGTTAATTCTGGCGAGATTCATGCACTTATGGGGCCGAACGGTGCAGGAAAAAGTACTCTTGGAGAAGTACTCATAGGCCATCCCAATTATAAGGTCACAGATGGCAAGATTCTGATCAACGGGAAGGATATAACATACGCTGCACCGGAGGAGAGAGCAAGAGCCGGACTATTCCTGGCATTTCAGAATCCTATAACGGTGAGCGGTGTGAAGATATCAACCTTTCTGAGAATGGCATATAATAATTTATATCCTGATCAAAAAATACCATTAAAGGAATTCTTTAACATGGTAAAAACAGTGATGAACGATGTGGATATGGATGTATCATTCATATCAAGAGCAATAAATGATGGTTTTTCCGGAGGAGAAAGAAAACGCTTCGAGGTTCTCCAGATGGTTATACTGAAGCCAAAAATTGTTATACTGGATGAGATAGATTCCGGACTTGATGTTGATGCATTGAAGCTCGTATCAGCAGAAATTAAAAAGATGTACAATGAGAATGTTGGATTCCTTATAATTACACATTATCAGAGAATATTGAAGGACATAGCACCTGAATTTGTGCACGTACTGAAAGATGGAAAAATAGTAATGAATGGGGACAAAACCGTATCCGATAGAATAGAGGATGAGGGATACGACTGGATAAAGGAGTGATAAATATGGTGGAAGACTACAACAAAGATGAGGAAATTGAAAAATTGACGGAAAGCCTGAAACACAACAAAAAGTCAGATTTCGAGTTCCATGATACAATAAATCCCGTGTACTCAACCGGTGCAGGCCTGACAAGGAAAACAGTTGAAGAAATATCTGATATAAAGCATGAACCGGACTGGATGAGGAGGAGCAGGCTGAAAGCTCTTGAAATATTCCTTTCAAAGCCTATGCCCACATGGGGTCCTGATCTCTCGGGAATTGACTTTGACAGCCTTACATACTATTCAAAGCCCGGAGAAACCAAGGCAAAGAACTGGGACGATGTTCCGGATAAGATCAAGGAAACCTTCGATAAGCTGGGAATACCCCAGATGGAGCAGAAATACCTTGCAGGTTCAGTAGCACAGTATGACAGTGAGGGGGTTTACGGAAGCCTCAGAAAGGAATGGGAAGACAAAGGAGTAATATTTACTGATCTTGATACCGCAATACAAGAACACCCGGATCTTGTAAAGGATTACTACTGCAGGGCAATTCCACCAAGTGACAACAAATTTGCAGCGCTGAATGGTGCCGTATGGTCCGGCGGATCTTTCCTGTATGTTCCGAAGAATGTACAGATAGATATGCCTTTGCAGACATACTTCAGGATGAATGGCGAGCAGAGCGGGCAGTTCGAGCATACAATAGTTGTTGCAGATGAGGGTGCAAAAGTACACTACATTGAAGGATGCACGGCCCCCAAATACAATACCAGCTCACTGCATACTGCCATAGTTGAAATCTATGCCAGGAAAAACTCTGATGTAAAGTACACAAGTGTACAGAACTGGTCAGATAGTGTATACAACCTTCCTGTCAAAAGGGCATGGGTTGATGAAAATGCACATATGGACTGGGTTACAGGAGAGCTAGGATCAAAGGTGACAATGATATATCCATCATCATATCTGAGGGGAAGGAAAGCATCAACATCAAATCTGCAGATAACACTGGCAACAAAGGATACCTTCAAGGATGCAGGCGGTAAGGCACTTCACCTCGCACCTGACACGACATCCAGAATAGTATCCAAATCCATCAGTCTGGATAACGGGGTAACCGCATACCGGGGCCTTGTAAGAATGAATGAGGGAGCCCTAAGGGCAAAAAGCCATGTTCAGTGTGATGCCCTGTTAATAAACAGTGATTCAAAGAACTATACATATCCCTATGATGAAATATATGAACCAACGGCGGAATTCAGCCATGAGGCAACTGTTGGGAAGATAGGAACAGACGAGCTTACATATCTCAGATCAAGGGGATTGAGCGAGGATGAAGCATCCTCGATGATAGTACTTGGATTCATGGATGATATAATGAAGGAGATACCCATGGAATTTGCAGTGGAGATGAACAGATTGGTCAAGCTGGAAATGTCCAAAATGGGCGCTGTGGGATAAATATATTTATCCAATTTTTATGGTGATGTATTATGATAGAAAATTATTTAGAAACTTTAAACACAAGATTCCATGACTTCGATATAGAATACAGGAAACAGGCATATATCAATTATTTAAGATATCCTGATCCATCCTACAAGGAGAGCCCTGACAAAAAAAGCTATGTTACCATTACAGACAAGGATCTGGATAGAATGGCATTCGGCGAGCTGTCTGTATCTATCAAGAAGAGGGAAAAGATAGATAATGATTATGACCTTGTAGTCACTGATTCAGATTTCCTTGTCAGCGGCAAAAAGAAGGAAATTTACATGTCAAGTATGAGAACTGCTTTCTCTGAAAAGCCTGAATTATTTGCGGAATATGTCGATAAGTTATTCGGAAAATACAATAAGGAAAATCTCATCAATTTTTCATATGAAAACGGGTACTTCCTAAACGTACCGGATAATGCAAAAACTGAAATTAAGATCGAATCTATACAGGATTCAAATTCTTCATTTACCTTCAAGAACGTTATTGTTGTTGGCAAAAATTCGTCGGTTGAAATTACAGATGTTTACAGAAAGCATGGTGAGGGCAATGGAGTCCACGGAAGAAATATATATATATTCTGCCTTGAGGGGTCTAATGTAAAGTATAACTACATACAGGCTGAAGGAGAGGATACTGTAAATCTTACATATCTCAGGCCGGTACTCTATGATAACTCAGAAATCAGGATCATAGATGTAAACACCGGTGGCAGTAAGGTGCTTTACAACCATGAAAGCGAAATGCACGTAAATACAACGATGAAATCCTACGGTGTGAACATTTCCAGGGCAGACCAGGAAATGGATATCTGGGATTCAAGCCTCCAGTATGGAAAATATTCAAACTGTGATATAAATATAAAGGGCGTTGTGCTGGATAGAAGCTCAACAATGCACCGCGGAAATATAGATATAGAGCCGGATAGCATAAAGTCGACCGGTTTTTATGGTTCGGCAATACTTTTAATGTCTGAGAATGGGAAGGGAAATTCAAAACCTGCATTACTCATAAAGAATAACGATACAAAATCAAAGCATTCATCTGCAATATCCAGTATTGATCCTGACCAGATATTCTATCTCAGATCCAGAGGTCTCTCGGAGGAGGAGGCGAAGGATTTGATCATAAACGGTTTTATAGGCTATATAGAGGATATAACAGACAATGAATTCCTGAAAACATTGCTAAAAGATATATTAAAATTATGAATATTTTATTTAAATTTCTAATTTATATCAATGAGGGACAAAGTTTTATAATATTGACATATTAGAGGATGAATGACAGAAACCTCCGCGACGCGTGGTGAATTTACTAGGCATTTGACATTCAAGGACGTTTTTTTCCTCTCCTTCGGTGGCATGTCTCCACTACTCAGCATTCTAACCTACGCAGCATACGCAATAACAATTGCCGGCTTTGACGCTCCTATTGTAATGGTAATAGGCATGTTTCTTGTTCTTATCAATGGTTTATCTGTTACTCAACTTTCAAAGCGTTTTTCCTCATCAGGAGGATATTATACCTATGCATTCCAGGCGCTCTCAGCAAGAATCGGATTTGATACGGGCTGGATGTACATATTTTATTCCATACTATATGCACTTGCATATCTTACAGGTGCAATATTCATTATAGTCACCGTTCTCGGAATCTCTGAGTATTATGCATTTCTCCTGATCATGGTGCCATCGGTTACATTTCTACTAGTTGGTATTAAGCTGTCTTCAAAATATGCATTATATGCAGTTGCTATTGAAATAGCATTAATGGTAAGCATAGTATTTTTCTCATTTGTCATGACAAAAGGTGCTGCATATATACCAAATCCAGCAGTTTATCATATTTCTGGTGGGGACTTTGCTCTTGGCATATTATTTGCCATGGGAATTCCCACAGGATATGGGTCCATTGCACCTGTTTCAGGGGAGATTACAAACCCTAAGAAGGTTGTAGGCAGGAGTGTAATTTCAGTAATACTCATAGGAGGAACACTGGCAACACTGATGATATATGCCTTTGCCAATTTAATACTGCAGAACAATATTATAATACCGGTAAGCGACAAGCTTCCTGTCATAGGAATAATTCTGAATAATTTTGGGAAATACGGGATATATCTCTATTTTGCAGTTGCAATAGCAACCATTAATGATTCAATTCTCGCCATTCTTTCTTTTGGGTCAGCAGCATCCAGGACATTCTTCAGGATGGGCTATGACAGGTCATTTCCCTCTATATTTGCAAGAAAGGTCAAGGACAATCCGTTGATAGCAACAGGTTTTGTCAGTGCCATAATGATTGTCCTTCCGCTTCTGATTCTGCATTACATAACCGCAGAAACTGCCTTCATATTCCTGGGTACCATATCTGCATTAGGCGGATTATTCATACACGTAAGTGCTAATTTTTCACTGATTCGTGTGGGAATGAGAAGAGGCAGGAGGCTGATGTCCCGTGCCAAGGCTAGTGTATTTTCATATCTTGCTGATTTCAAGGAGGTTATACTTGCCCTTGTGGGGGCTATAATAAGTTCCATAGTACTTATATATTCAGCATACTCCACAGTTTCGTGGTATACATCCTTATTCCTTGTATGGATTGTGGTCGGATTCGTACTCTCTGAGGTAAAGGCCATAGTTACCAAAACCTCTGATGACATGATGGATATAAGCAAGGAAGGTAGAATACTTGCAGAAAATCTAATGAATGTAAAGGTTATGGATGCAAGGATTCCAGGACTCGATGTCATGGTTGGGATTAATGATACATTGCAATCAGCCTTGGAAAAACTTCTTTCCAAGAATATACCCTATGCCATTGTAGTTGATGAAAATATGAAGCCGGTTGGAACCCTTTATGTGATAGATATTCTGCTCCTCCCCAAGGAGGCTATAGATCGTGGAAAGGTCAATCAGCTACATCTGGAGAAAGTAGTAAATATAGATATCAATGACGAGGTTACAGACGCCGTTAGAATCCTGAAAGAAAACAATGTCAATATACTTTCCATTGTTGATGGAACCGGAAAATGCACGGGAACAATCACAGAAAGGGAAGTTTTATTGAAGCTTGCCAGCACGGAAAAACCTTCGGTTGATTAAGTTCATTCAATATTCTTAATTCGCCTTTCTGCATTTCTTCTCTGCCTTTCCTTATATCTGTTGTACTGGTACTGCGTCATTGTAGCCGGTGGATCGTAATCATGTTCCTTCTCTATGAGAGATATCAACGCCATTCTGTTGCCGTTTATGGAGAGTATTTTCCTATCAATCTCCCTGTAAGTGGAAATAAATTTCCTTGAGATAATAAATGGAAGAATCAATATCATTATCAATATAACTATCTGTGATGCTATTATATAAGCTTCATATGCGGGTGGTAGGTTCATTCCAAGTATAAACGATGCAAGTATCAAATCAGCAAGAAGTACGAAAATACCGAAGGAAAAATAAACTATGTTTTTAGAACCACCGCCCTCTTTCATGTAATATTTTTCCAGCATGAGCATGTCAATTTCCTCATCGTTCAACCTTCCTAAACTACTGTTGAATATAATCATATTCCAGTCACTGCCATCAGTTGTTCCCCCCATAGACGGGGCTATTCCCTTCCTTATGTATACCTTATGAGAGCTATCCCCTGTAAGATTTGCCAGTCTTTCTGAAAGTTCATTACTGTATTCATCCCCGTCTCTTATCCCACCGGTACGTCTGAAGGTAACGTAAAGCGGCAGTGACAGCAGTACAAGATCTATAGGAACCAGCAGTGCAATGGATTCAATGCTATGTATGGTAATAAGGGCCATTATGGATTCAAACAGTATGAAGGCAAAAAGAAATACTATAGCTGTGTA
>JAKAAT010000008.1:0-27934 GCA_021802205.1 Thermoplasmata archaeon | reverse complement strand
CAAAGTTTTTTCAGACTTGCTAAACTCTTTATCAGCAGTAAATAAATTTTTAATTTCATAATTGTTATTTTTCAAATAAATGCAGTATGAAACATGAAGCAAATCTAGGGTTCTTAATTTTATTTTTCCGGATAATTCCATGGCTTTATAAAATAATGAATTAACGTTCCCAAAACCCATGATAAAGGAGCTATTAACCAGGGATAATAACTTTATATTGTACTTTTGTAGAGTATGATAGGCATACGCAATTGGATTTTCCAAATTATTCCTGCTTAAAAACGATATAAATTCAACCATCCCCATATCGGTCATTACTGGATCTTCTTCACTTACAACTTTATTTGCCTCATAAAATCTAGCATCATTTCTATCTAAGAGGATTATTATGATGCTCGCATCTATGTAATTCAAAATCTATCACGATCCATTAAAAACTTATCTAGTGCATGGTCTAACTGGAATGATACTTTTGCATCATATGAATTATCATAACTCTTGGAAATACTGATTATTTTGCTCCATACATCATAGCTTTTTATGCCATTTTTTATTATTGCATTTATAGCTTCATTCCTTGACTTGAAAAGATCTGATTCTACCATTTCATCTATTCTGTCCAGAGTTATTTTATCTATTCTTAAAGGAACAACATTTGTTTTCATGTATACTAAATTTGTATACAATACTTATATTTTTTTATGAATTATAAAAAAGATATAATTCCTTATAAGATAATTTCCTATCAATTTCAATTATATTCCCTATCCGGAAGCTCTTCTATAAAGGAAGCAAGGTTTATACATATACTGTAAAATTCTCTACCCTTTTCCGTAAATGAATAGTTGACTCTTACCGGTTTCGACGGTATTATAATTCTTTCCAGTATACCATACTTTTCAAGATTTGATAATGTTGATGATAAACTTGTATTGTTTATTCCCTTTACTTCCCTTTTTATTCTGTTGAAACCTGCACCATCATACTTTGCAATGGCTATTACCACCGGAATAGTCCATTGCCTCATTATTTCTGAATATTTGCTCGAATAGTCTTTTCCGGATCCAATTTCCTTTAACTGTAGGTAGGTCAATTTGAATTCACCTGGTAATTAATAAATAACTTTCTGATATATAAATATGTTTTGCATCATAGAATCATGGAGGGAATAGAGGCATTAAATCAAAATATGGTAGAGATAGCAGAGAGAGCCAGTAAAGCAGTGGTAAGTATCAACAGTACCCTGAAGATACAATCATACGGCTACGGAATCGCACCAGTTAAGGGCTCTGGGTCTGGGTTTATCATCACGCCAGATGGATACGTACTTACCAACAATCATGTTGTGGATGGTTCAGAGGAGGTTGAGGTAATACTCAGTGATGGGAGCAAATACGCGGGAACTGTTATCGGCAGGGACCCACAAACTGATATAGCCATAGTAAAACTTCCTGGCAATGGATTCCCTGTACTTGAATTAGGCGATTCCGAGGAAATAAAAACTGGCTCGCTTGTGCTTGCAATTGGGAATGCTCTGGGGCTTCCAGGTGGACACACAGTATCAATGGGTGTTATAAGTGCAAAGAACAGGCCAATGCCATGGGCAGATTTTATCTTTGAGGGTTTACTTCAAACTGATGCTGCAATCAATCCCGGTAACAGTGGAGGTCCACTAATAGATATGTCCGGCAAAGCTATTGGAATAAACACGGCAATAATTGCACAGGCAAATGGTATTGGATTCTCCATACCGGTAAACACTGTAAAAAAGGAGCTCCATGATATGATATCAACAGGTAAGGTCAACAGAAAATACATTGGCATTTCTGGAATAGAGATGAATAGCAGCATAGCCAGAAGATACGGCACTGGAATTGACACAGGAGTAATGGTTGCAAGGATAGACCCATATTCGCCTGCATACGTATCAGGAATTAGACCGGGGGATGTCATAATAGAATTTGATGGAAAGACTGTTAATTCAATGCGTGACCTGATAAAATACGTATCGGAAATGTCCGGAAGCAGTGATGCAGTATTCATGAGAGGTAGATCAAGGTATAAAACCTCCATAACCATGAAAAATAAAAATGGAAAGAGAATAATTATAACTGATTGAGTTTATAATTTAGATTTATTTTCAATTAAATTTTTTATAAAATTACTATCCAGTACATCTTTAATTTTAATTCTTTCCTGTTCTGCTGTATCCCTATTTCTCAGTGTTACTGTATTATCTTCCAGTGTCTGGTAATCTATCGTTATGCAGAAAGGAGTTCCTACTTCATCCTGCCGGGCATATCTTTTGCCGATGGTTCCAGTTTCATCATATAATATGTAGCTGTCTACCTTCTTTAGTTTTGAATATAGTTCTTCTGCCTTTTCCTTGAGATTATCCTTCTTCATCAATGGAAACACGGCTATATGGTAAGGTGCCATGTAGTAAGGTAACCTCAGTAAATTCTTTCCGTCCTTCTTCTCCATACTCTGGGATATCAGTGTGAGAAGTATTCGGTCAATACCGTAGGATGGTTCTATTACGTACGGAATTACATCTTTCTCATTTATTTTGATTCTCATCTGATTGCCTGAGCTGTTTTCATGGTTTCTGAGATCGAAATCAGTTCTGTTTGCAATTCCAACAATTTCGAACCACTCATCATCAATCAATCCCTCTGCATCCCAGGAATCCGCCGCATAATGCGCCCTTTCATCGGGCTCATGCTGCCTGAATCTCAGTTTATCATTGGATATGCCAATCTTCTCCAGGATAACCTGGGTTTTGAGCACAAAATATGCAAATGCCTGGTTGCTTATAATTTTCTTCCCATAGGCTTCCTTTACCGAAATATATAGGTCTTCACCTGTATTAGGCCTGATTTTGATCTTTTTATAATCATAAAGCTCCGCGAATTTGAGATTCTCCGGATCAAGAAATACCTCTACTTCGCATTGATTGAATTCCCTGAGCCTTATTAGGCTCTGTCTGGGGGATATTTCATTCCTGAATCCCTTTCCCTGCTGCCCGACAACCATAGGTATTTTTCCACGATTATAGTTATTCAACAGCCTGAAATTCACAAAAATACCCTGAGCTGTCTCAGGTCTGAGATAATAATCACCTGAAACCCTGTACATCAAATTGAAATCGTAAACTTTTTTGATTACACTGCCGCAAACTGGGCATTTCAGGTTATATTTTTCAACAAGTTCTTCAGCATCTTTCAGGGATTTGGGAATAGATGAAATTTTATTAAAGCCCAGTACGGTTTCAAGCTTGAATTTATTTTTGCATTGATCACATTCAGATGCAAGATCGGAAAATCTTGCAATATGACCCGATGCCTGGAATACAGGTTCCGGCGTAACATTCGGTGAGTCAAGGAATATGGCACCATCATCCAAATACTCTTCTTTCCAAATTTTTACTATATTATCTTTCAGGAGAACTCCCAGTGGCCCATAGTCATAGAATCCTGCAAACCCTCCATATATTGAAAAAGATGGCCAGAAAAAGCCTCTCCTTTTCGCCAGTTCAACTGCATCTTCATACATTTTAATCCTTGAATATTTTCATTATCTCTATATCATATAGCATACCATAAAGGTCACCATGGCCGGTCAGAACCGGAAGCTGGTTATAGTTCTTCTGCGACATCAGTTTTACGGCGTCTTCCAGGTCGGATTCAAGGTATATAACCTGTGGGTCCTTTACTATAAGCTTTTTAACAGGTATATCCGGAACCTTTATGTTGGATTTGGCTATAAAATATGTGAATACGTTTTTTATTCCATCCCATGACCACGGGTCTTCATCATCGGCTATTCCGGATTCCGTGGATTCTATAGTTTCATACATCTTTACACGGTCAAATATATCCCTGTCAGTGATCAGTCCGGTAAACTTTACATTTTTATCAACAACAGGGAAGGAATATATCTCTGAAAGATTCATCATTAGAAGTGCAACTGATAGGGGTGTTTCCTCCCAGCATGGAACAGAACTGTATTCCATCACATCCTTAACTTTGGTTTTTCCATATTTTTCTTTTATCAGGTTCAAAAAATTTTGGGGAGTAAGTATTCCCACTATCTCATTATCGTCGTTGATGACAGCAAGATGTCTCTTCTTCTGTGTGTATAATTGCATTGCTGCAACATCAACAGGGTCATTTTCATTCACGGTAGGTGCTTTTCTCATGACAAGTGCCGTCTGTGTTTCATCGGGTTTGTAAAATATATCCCTTCTGGTTATTATACCCTGGTATTTATTCTGAATATTTTTTATGGGTATGCCTGTTACATTGTTTTTAATCAGTACTTTTATTATTTCTGAAATAGAACTGGGAACTGTATAGCATAGGGGATTTTTTGTCATTATATCTGAGACCTTATAATCCATGGAAGTTAATGTATATCTTATAAATAATTCTTTAGGTGCTCGGTCCATAATGCAATTATTTTTTATGTCATTAATCCAGTGTGCAAATACAATTCTGGTAAACAAAATGGTTTTATTGTATATATGATTTCAGAATATGGAAAAATATTACGTTGAAGTCAGGGCAT
This sequence comes from Thermoplasmata archaeon, assembly GCA_021802205.1. Taxonomy (GTDB): domain Archaea; phylum Thermoplasmatota; class Thermoplasmata; order Thermoplasmatales; family Thermoplasmataceae; genus Ferroplasma. The sequence continues at coordinate 23,365 of JAKAAT010000008.1, read as the reverse complement.
ATCCCACAATCGGAATACTGCTTCTGGGAGGTTTGTCGGATAATATTAAAAGACTTCCCAGGCACACCACTGCAGGCATAGCATATACCAGCCTGAATGATGATATATATGTAAAGACAGACCTTTATCTCTCAAATGAAAGGTCAGGAATCATCAATGGTAAACGTATTTCAGATGATTCAAACAGGTCTCCCTTTATTGTTATAGACAAATATAAAAATGATATACTTAAAAGACACCCTGAATTTAAGGAAGTATCATTTATATCTGAAAATAAAAATGTCCTCAGTGGAAGCTCAGATGCAGGTGCAGCAGCCATAGGTGAATGTATAGAATCAATATTTGAGTATAATATTAACATATTCAATTTCGAGAATGACCTCCAGAAAATATCTGAAAGCGTCGGAAGAAGCCTTTACGGTGGATTTACAATTAATCATGCGAATGGTAAGGAATCACTAACAGATGAAATTCTCGGTCCGGATGATTTTCGGGATTATGTAATAGTCGGTTGCAAGTTTTCTGACAAAAGAAAGCCTTCCGACGTTATCCATGAAAATATTATAAACCATGAAAAATACCAGGAACGTGTTAAAAATTCAGAAATCAGGGCAAAGGAACTGGAAAAGCTTGCCGGCAATCTGGATATCAAGGGAATATTTGAAGCTGGTGAAAAGGATACACTGGAGTATCATTCCCTGCTCCGTGATGTGGGCGTTAATATTATTACAGATGCAATGCAGAAATTTATCAATAAAATTTCAGAACTAAAATCAAATTTCTGGAATGCCTATATTGTTACCGGAGGAACCAATGTTTTTGTTGCAGTAGAAAAGGAAAATATGGAAAAGGTAAAGGAAGCAGCAATGGAATTTCCATGCGAACCTGTTTATCTCAAAGTAGCAGGAAAACCGGACGTTATATCCAGAAATTTTTAGTTTTTCTGCTTAATTTTTTGATAGGTTTTCCTGTAAGGGAAGAATATCACAGCAAGAAATCCTAAAATTGATAAAATCAGGTAATCGTATGAGTATTCTGGGACATGAGTTGAATATTCGCTGGGCCACTCACCTTCCAGTTTCATTACATTCAATTTTATTAAACCGTACCATGGAATATAACCGTATGCCTTGCCAACAATTTCAGTTAGATTCACCGGCTTTATCCCCCATATGTTCTGATCGGACGCATAATAGGCATTATATGTTTTGTTGTAATATCCGGAGTTCTCAGAGAGACATGCAAGGTTGTGATCGCCTACGGTGATGAATCCGGAATCACCCTTATCTGTGGAAACATTTACTATAAGATTTCTATGGGCATATCCAATATTATCAAGTATTATTGTATCTCCATAAATGTGAATATAGGACTGGTTGTGGTAATCTCCGATTTCAGGTACTGACCCGTTCCAGTATAGATAAAATATTGCCCGGTGAATTGTGACAACACCCAGGGCCGAATTGTGATATAATATAACATTTCCATATTCGCCATAGGTTGAAAAATTATCCTGTTTTCCCTTAACATAGGTTGTTACTTCATTTACATTATTCACTTTTTTTACCAGTACAATTGTTCCTTCATCGATTAACCCATACTGCCATTTGTCAGAGTGCTCCATACTGTAAGACTCCACAACGCTGGCAGGAGGAAAAACACCTGAATATGCTGTGATTGAAACAAGTATTATGATAATCACAATAACCAGTATAACTGTGGCCCGAAAGTACTTTTTTCTATAATAGGGAACGGTCATTGTAGGTTAATGAACTATATCTATAAATAATATATCGAATACTTATTGTGATTATCATATGATATAGAACAAGTTTAAACAATTACCATAATTCAGGCAAATATTTGCCGGTGCATATATCAAAATGTTTAATATATTTCTTATCTTACTAATTTATGATTAGAAGACGGTACTACTTTCTTTCCGTACTCATATTTTCTATCACACTTTCCATTATCATTTCATCTAAATCTCCTGATTTTGGAACTGCTTTCCTTTTTTACACTGGAATATTCTTTATTCTCACTGTTTCACTGTCGGTCTTTCCATATGTATATTATAATCATCTCTCTGAACTGAGTGTATTGAATAGAATTCCGAAATATCTGCCAGGTGATATTATCAACATTGCCGATTCAAAGGCAAAGTTTACAGTATCCATTATGAATAATAATTTTAATGTAGTTTCAGAGCTTATACAGGAAAGATATATAGAGGCAAAGGCTGTATTTCTTGGTCACTACCTGGAATTTTATCAATACTCTTCACCCTGGGTGATATCATATTTACCATTTCTAAAAATAGATTTAAATTCAATAGTTGCAATTTCACAGGGCAGGCGTACATATGAAATTAGCTTACCTGATCTTCCGTCGCTGATTAAATGCAATTATTTTAATATTAAAACCGAAACGGAAAGCTATAAAATTATAGTTGAACAGGAGACAACTGAAAAATTCATATCTACAATTTTAAGTAAAAGAACGAATAACCAAAATCTTTAAATTCCATAGTTAAATTAATGTACACAATGGCAAAGGATAACCAGAATGAGAACTTCCAGTCAGGAGCTGGATTAATCCGATATTTTAATGAAGAGGAAATTAAAGGTCCCGCTCTGGATCCCAAATTAATAATTTATATAGGTATAGCGATGGGAGTTATAGTTGAGCTTGCTAAGTTTTTCTGGCCAGTTTGATTTAATATTAAAATAATAAATCTTAGTCTTTTTCCCAGTTATTGAAAATAAATTATATGTTTATTGAGTATACTATCAAAAATATAAACAAATATTATATAATGTCTAGATATTAGAATTAATGACTCCCTTTATTGAAAGGACATCCGGTTTTACTGTAATGCATTTTCCCGAACTCATCGATGCTACCTTTATTTCAAGGCCTAATAGATTTCTTGTAAATGCATATGTAAAGGGTGAGAAAATCCCGGTACATGTGCATGACCCGGGAAGACTGGAAGAATTATTATATCCCGGAAATGAACTGAAAATACGAAGGGCACCCGGGAAAAAGACCATGTACTCTGTGACCTTCTGCAAAAATAATGATGTCTGGACATTTAATGACTCAAGGTTTCATTCAGATATTGCCTCTTTGTTTTTGAGAAATGGCACCAAAAGAGAGGTTACAGTTGGTAATAGCAGGATCGATTTTCAACTGGATAATTCATTTATAGAGGTAAAATCAGCCACACTGGTTGAGAACGGAATAGCATTATTCCCCGATGCACCTACTCTGAGAGGAAGAAAGCATCTTGAAACCCTGATGGAACTCATTGATAATGGTTACGACTCCTATGTCCTGTTTTTGATATTCAATGAAAATGCCACATGCTTCCAGCCAAATAATGTGATGGACCCGGAGTTCTCAAAGGCATATTACAAATCCATTGAAAAGGGTGTAAAATTTAAATTCCTGGTGTTTTCAATAGTCGATAATAACGTTGTATTCAATAAAGTGGTGAATGATTGCAGTGGTAAATGATCGTTAATAACTATTATATGAAGTGTAGCAATCAGCCTATATGTCTACCGTGGAAAATTCAGATAGAGATTTTATAATTGAATCTGCAAGCAGATTATTATCCATAAAGGCTGTATCCCCTTCATCAGGTGGAGAGGGTGAATATAAAAAAGGTCAGGAATTAATTAAAATATTGAAAGAACTGGGCTATGACAACTTTGTTGAATACAACACTAAGGACAATTCCGGGCATGTGAGACCGAACTTTGTCCTGAAAATCGGTAATTTCCAGAAGACTTTATGGATTATTTCACATATGGATACTGTACCGGAGGGCGATATTGAACTGTGGAAGTATGAACCCTATAAGGCAACTATTGATGGCGATAAAATATACGGTAGGGGTTCAGAAGACAACGGGCAAGCACTTTTTACTACCCTGCTGCTTCTAAAAAATCTTGACAAATCAAAATTGAAGATCAATCTGGGAATTGCCTTTGTTTCAGACGAAGAAACCGGGAATGAATACGGCATAAAGCACATACTTAAAGAGGATATCTTCAAGCAGAATGATTTAATAATAGTGCCTGATGCCGGAACCAACGAGGGCTTAATAATAGAAACAGCGGAAAAAACCGTAATGCAGTTGCAATTCGAGGTACGCGGTGTACAGGGTCATGCGAGCATGCCTGCCACCTCTGTAAATGCATTCAGGGTGTCCAGTAAATTTATTGTTGATCTGGATTCCGTTCTACATAAAAAATTTAACAGGGAAAATACACTTTTTATACCTCAATACTCGACTTTTGAGCCAACAAAGCATGAAAAAAATATCGATAATATTAATACAATTCCAGGTAGGGACGTATTTTACTGGGATTTCAGAATATTACCGGAATATCCCGCGGATCAAGTATTGAAGGAAATAGATAATACCATATCAAAATATTCAAAGGATTCAGGGGCAAAGATATCATATAAAGTGGTAGATCGTGTAGATGCACCGGCGCCTACGGATGAAAATTCAGAGGTCATTGTCAGATTAAAGAAAGCCATAAAAAATGTAATAGGAGAAGATGCTATAACAATAGGAATCGGTGGGGAAACATTTGCCTCTTTTCTTCGAAGCAGCGGTTACAATGTGGCTGTATGGTCCACTACAGCAATTGAAGAAGCACATATGCCTGATGAATACTGTTTAATTTCTCACATTTTACAGGATGTCAGTGTATATAGGGAATTACTTTATAACTAGTTTTAATAATATATCATTAATTTAGAACCAGAAGTAAATTCATATGTCCTCTGATATTCTATTTTTGTGCTAAAGTATATCGGAAATTTTGAGTACTTTATATTCGGGCATCATACTTACGTCCTTGAGAAGATGGCCGGTTAAAATTGATGTCACAGTATCTCCTGAATCAATAATTCCAGATTCTCTCAGCTTTAAAACGCCTGCAAGTGAAGCAGCAGATGCAGGTTCACAACCTATGCCGGAACGGTCTATAACCCTTTTTGCATCCATTATCTGGTCATCTGTGACCTTTTCCACAATTCCATTGCTGAATTCCATAGATCTTCTGGCTTTCTTGTAATTGACAGGATTCCCGATTTTGATAGCAGTTGCTATTGTTTCTGCTTTTACTGCTTCAATGTGATCCTTATTTCCATGTATGTAATCATAAAATGGTGCTGCCCCTTCGGCCTGAATTGCCAGAAGTTTCGGAACGTAATCTATTATATCAAGTGACTTTAAGTCCATCAGTGCCTTACCGAAAGCCGAGGTATTGCCCAGATTCCCTGCAGGAAATGATATGAAATCAGGTTTTGATTTCTCCATAATTTCATATATTATGGTTTTCTGTCCTTCTATCCTCCATGGATTAAGCGAGTTGAGTACATAGAAATCATTGGTCTTATCAATAGTTTTCTTCACGTCTGCCATGGCATTGTCAAAGTCTCCTTCTATATCAACTATATTTGCACCGTAAGATACAGCCTGAAACAGTTTGTTTGTAGATACATTTTTTCCAGGTATCATTACATAGCTTTCTATTCCAGCAAGGGCACTGTAGCTTGCAGCTGCTGCGGATGTGTTCCCAGTAGATGCACAGAGTGTTTTATTGAATTTTAATCTAATGGCTTCAGAGACAGCAACAGTCATACCCCTGTCCTTGAAAGAACCTGTAGGATTTTCCCCCTCATGCTTCATGACTATATTATTTATTCCAGCATATTTTGAAATTCTTTCACTTCTGTATAGATTTGTATCGCCCTCGCCTCTAGTTATAATTTTATCTTCAGAAATTGTGGGATGAACCATATTTTTATATTTCCAGACACCTTTGAATTTTGTCGTCTCATACTTCATATCATAATGGAAGACATCCAGTATGTTTCCGCATTTGTCGCATGTATACTTATTCCTATTAATATTATATTCTTCGCCGCAATTAGGGCATTTTAAAACGGAAAACGTCATTGACAGTTTAATGATAAGTCATATAAATTATTTATGAATTATTCAATATATAGGGGATGAAAGGGGATTATAAATAAAATATAGTAATATAAAGGCTTTAAATAATGTTTTTATCATACATTTACTCATTTCATATCATTGTAATAAGTTATAAATAAGCAAGTACTATTACGTAAAATGAGCCTTCCCCAGAATACCAACTCTGAACGCAAAGGATTGGTGGAGATTTTATCCTCAACGGTAATATGGGGGTCAATTCCCGTTTTTGCCATATGGGCAGACCTACCGTCGCCGGTATTTGTGTTCTTCAGGGTATTGATTTCGGCATTTCTTCTGGGTTTAATACTCAGACGTGGACTGAAGAAATCTCTAGTAAATTTATTAAATCCGTACGTCCTGGTATCGGGTATACTGCTTGCACTGAACTGGGTGTTTCTATTCTATGCAGTCTTCATGATTCCTGTCTCAGAGGCTATCATATTCTACTATACTGGACCGGTTATAGCAATTTTGCTTTCTCCTTTTATAAAGGAAAAAATAAGCAGAAAAGGATATGTCAATGTTGCCATAGCCCTGGTCGGTGTCATAATAATGTCCGTTGGAACGCTTTCTGTTAATCCTCTTGGAATAATCATAGCCCTGATGTCTGGTATAACATACGGGATGCTATCAATCTTCAGCAAATTTTCATCCAGAAATACAGATGCCATAAACCTGGTGTTTCTCCAGTCTATAATTTCCATGATAATCCTATCCCCCTTTATGTTTCTGCTTCCGTTCCGCTTCGGATACCGTGTGCTGGTGATAGTTATAATCTCCGGGGCAGTGCAAACCGTGCTTGCCCTGTTTCTCTGGTATGATTCCATGAAATACATCAGCATCCAGCTGGTGTCAATACTTACCTACCTCGATCCGGTATTTGCAATAGTTTTTGCTCTTGTGCTTCTGGATCAGATTCCCGGTATCTATACACTTATGGGAGCTATAATGCTCATAAGCAGCGGTGTATGGGCTGCTTCAGGGGCAATAAAAAAGAAGCCGACAATCACGGCAGTTTCATAATTTTTTTAAAATTTATAAAATCCAGATCAATCAATTTCAGTTTCTATATTTCTCCTTTAACATTTTCATAAATGCACCCATCCACTGCGGATGATCAGGCCATGCTCTTGCCGATACCAAATTTCCGTCAATTACAGCGGCACCGTCCACAAATGTTCCTCCAGCTATTTCAACATCCGGTGCCAGCGCAGGATATGCGGCTGTTTTCCTGCCCTTCAATACCCCGGCAGCTACGAGCCCCAGGGGCGCATGGCAGAGTTCAGCCACAGGCTCTTCTTTTTCAAAGAAATACTTTACTATTCTGATGAAGTCCTTATTATTCCTTATATATTCAGGAGCCCTGCCACCAGGAATTATAAGTGCATTGTATTTTGAAGGGTCAACATCCTTGAAAGCCATATCAGCCTGGAGCTTATAGCCAAGTTTCTCCGTGTAAGTATCGAAGCCATCTTCAAAATCATGGACTACAAGCTGTATCTTCTTTTTCTCAGGCGCAGCGACTGTGACTTCATATCCCTCTTCCCTCATTCTTTGCAATGGATACATTACTTCCAGCGATTCTCCAGCATCTCCGGTTAGAATTAATACTTTAACCATAATTATAATAAACCAATTGCATATAAAAAATTTTCCGGTAGGATCCTTTATTCTCTTATGTATTATTTTTTTATAAAACAGTAACAGGGGCAGATGATGATTGAACTGGATAATATCTAATTATTTATTTCAGGTATTCTTTTATATTCGTATAAAATTAAAATAAATAATATAATCACGGGAACTGCAAATAAAAGGAATGTATATCTCAATCCTATGGAGTAAACCATTAGTCCTGAAACGGAAGGAACAACAACTGCAAGGAACATCATTAACGCATAGAAATATGTATTTGCCACTGATATTTCATCTTCCTTAAATGATCTTGATAAGGCAGTGAGTGATGTTGGAAATGTTAAACCGTGAGGTATTCCCAGAAAACAGATAATAATAAAATAAATAATTAAACTGCTGGAAAAATATATCATTATTAAACCTACAATGGTTATACTTATGGCAACGGTTGTTGTTTTATACAACTTCTTTGTAGGTCTGTATGATAGAAAAAACCTGGATAAAAACGACAGTCCAAAGAAACCAGCAAGCAATAATTCAACAAAGGAATAAGGTGCATTGAATTCTGTTCTTGCAAATATTCCCCCGAACGTTAGTATTAATGCAAAGGGTATATCGTACGATATATTATTAAAAACAGATAATTTAAAGCCATTATTACTGAACACATTTATTTTCTTTTTTGTTTTATTTTTATTTTCCTCTGGAAATCGTATTTTAAATGATAATGCTACTGCCAAAATTCCAAAAGGTATAAAGAATAAAAATAACTGGTATAAATTAAAATATAATAATATGTATGACTCAATCAAAGGTCCTATTACAAGGCTGGCACTCAAAGACAGTGTGTATAATGTCAGTGTTCTTTCACGTGTTTTTTTATCCTTTATAGTTCCTGCGGAACTTATTATATTCGGCATTACAGATCCGAAGAAAAATCCAGATAATAGAACTAATATCCAGATACTGTATCTATTTGAAAAATAAAATAAGGGCTCAAAAATGGAGTATATTATAATGGAGGAGATGAATAATTTTCTTCTTTTCCTGGGGCACAGTCTTGAATTTATCAAAGCGCTCATTAAGCCTGTACTTCCAACCGCAACAGCGGCTAATAAACCTATTTCTATGCTGTTGAAATTTAAATAATATTTTGAAATCAAAGGTATTGTAGTAAGTATTAAATTATTATTTGCCCGCACTGAAAATGTCAATGTCATTAATAATATTATATATATAATTATACCACTATTTTTATTATTGAAAAATCTCAGCATCCCAACATTATTAATGAATGATAAATAAAAGTTTTTTATGATGTTAATGGAATATATAATAATTTGAAACGGGCCCGCCGGGATTTGAACCCGGGTCATCGGCTTCGAAGGCCAGCAGGATATCCTAACTACCCCACGGACCCGGAACTATATGTTTAATTTATTATTTAAGTATTTGATTCGATTGCAGAGCCTATGCGCTACTATTTTCCGGTACATTCGACGTCTTTCTGTGGTATGCATATATAAAAATAAGTGACGATAATGAAATAATTGATGTAAACAATAGATAGGCAGTTATACCTGCTGAAATATTCACCCTTACTCTTGCAATAAAAATATCTCCCAGGCTTACGTTAATTTTGGAGAAATACATTATAAACAATGGGAGTATGGAAATTGATGTGATTATGCCCATATCACGCATAATGAACATAGAGTTATTTGCCTGGACACGGTAACGCTCTCCCAGAGAATCAGTGATCATTGTTGTGGATGGTGCCCAGAACATTGATCCGCCAAATCCAGCTATGAAAAGCAGTTCCGGGATAAATCGTAAATACAGGGCAATAAATATCACAGGAACACACTCCAGCAGAGCACCTGCTGCCATTATGGCTTCGCTGTTCGGATATCTGTCATAGAGCATGCCACCAATGGGGCTCGATACAATGGATGCCAGGGGGTATGTCATTATAAGCAATCCTGTCTCGATACTGCCTATTCCGAGGTCACTTTCAAAGTAAAGGCTGAGTGCAAATAACACGGAAAAAAACACAAAGGATTCAAGAAACGATGCTATGGTAATCAAGGAGAATCTTATATTTCTTAACAGCCTGCGTTCAATTACCGGATTTTTGGTCTGTATATAGACAAATAATGGAAATACAGCCACTGCAATAATCAGATAATACACATTTATCAGTGCTATTCCCAGCACCAGGGGAACAATAAATATGGCCATCGATAGGGCTGATTTGTATTTCAATGGAAGCTTAACCGGCCTATCATTTTTAATAATCCTGAATCCGGCATATATTGCGACTAAGCCTATGGGAACGTTTATCAGAAAGATATAACGCCAGTTTATTGCAACCAGAAAACCACCAAGGACAGGACCTGTAACAGTTCCAATGGACCATGCTATGGAATTCAACCCTATTGCCTTTCCTCTCTCACCCCTTTTGAATGCGCCCAGAATAATAGGTATATCCGATGATGTCATTATTCCTGCGCCTATTCCCTCAGTAAACCTGAAAACTATGACAGAAAATATATTTAAAGAAACTGCTATAATAATGGATGAAATTGTAAATACCGAAAACCCTATAATATAAAAATTTCTATTTCCTATTCTTTTGGTAATTTCAATGGCAGGAACAAGCATTACAGTTGTGGAAATAAGATATGCACTTACAACTATTGTTAGATATGAAATACCTGAATGAAATGTTTCACCCATGGCAGGCAGCGCGAGATACACAATAGTAGAATCAATTGCGGCCATGAGTGTGCTGAGAGTTGTGACCGCCAGGATTCCGTATTTATGCATCATTATGTATCTTAAAAGGCTATAAATTGATTTTCAGTTTATCTGTGGTGTTTTCTTTCAATAGTAAGGTTTCTTTCCTTATCCACCGAGAGGTTTTCAGTTTCAAGGAGGTCATATATACCAGGATCCATTGCAATCTCTACATTTCCATTCATAAAATATAGCATTTCCGGATCGTTGCAATGCCTTTTTATTTTCAGGGAGATTCCATGAACCACCTCGCACATGCCGGAATCGCATGAAACTGTTTCGTTGTATGATCTCATTACCAGGGTTTTATTAACCAATAATTTACCCAGGGAATCCTTAATTTCAACTATGCCCGAATTCACATTGAATACTATCATTATTAAGACCGTCTATTATTTTAATTTGCATACCTTATTAAACAAAGAAATAAATACTTATTGAATTCCCGGTCAAACCTTAGACGGAACCAAAAATTGAAACTTAACCTTTTAATAGGAAGTTTCCATATATTTTTATGATTACAGTTTACAGCCCTGTAAGAATCAGCTTTGCCGGTGGTGGATCTGATATAACACCTTTTTTCGATACATACGGTGGTGCGGTTTTAAATACAACCATTGATCGTGGAATCATGATACGTTATATAGATGACGGTAACTCACTGGAAATATCATCCAGGGATTTCCTTAAGACTTCACTTATATCATCAAATAATACATCCATGGAAAACAGGATAATCAGAATGTTCATGGATGAGGGAATTACAACAGGGAGATTAATCATGAACAGTGATGTGCCACCCGGTTCAGGACTGGGTTCCAGCTCTGCATTGCTTAATGGAATAATAAAAACAATATACACCATCAAGGGGAAAAATATAGATTGCCTTGAACTTGCAAGGAAATCATACATTACAGAAAAGGAAAAGTTCAATATAATACTGGGAAAACAGGATCCGTTTGCAATAGCTGTGGGTGGATTAAAGTATATGGAATTCACCAGTGTGGGAGAAACCACTCAAAAGTTTGATATAAAAACACCATTTGTCCGTCAACTTGAAAAATCAATGATTCTGGTATACACCGGTCATACCAGGGAAAGTTCCAAATCGTTGCAGGAACAGGCAAGCAAATCAGCCAATGGAGATGAGGAAACTACATCTAAATTAAAATCCATAAGGGATATGGCATTCCAGATGAGCCGGGCAGTGATGTCAGAAAATCGTGATGCGTTTTGTTCTATTGTTAATGAGGGCTGGAAAATTAAAAAAACTCTTGGTAGTAGTGTATCCAATGAGAGAATAGAACGGATGATAGATTATGCCTTTAAAAATGGAGCAAGATCAGCAAAGCTTCTCGGTGGCGGATCTGAAGGTTTTATTTTAATTTTAACAGAACCGGAAAATATAAACAGATTACAGAATAAAATGAGAGAGCTTTCTGAATTTGTTATACGTTTGAAGTTCGATGGAAAGGGAACCAGGTTAATAGAAAATTTTATTGATAGTGAAATCTAATTTTTCATTAATTTCGAGGGATGACTGCAAAGGTAAATTCCTACTAGTGAAGACCAGGAGGAAAGCAATATTGCCTCGAGCATCTCTGTAACCGAAAGCCCTATTTTCACATTAATGTATCCGAATAGTGCGAATATGCCGAAAATGATTATTACCAGTGACAGAATTCCTGAAATATAGCCGTAATAACTGAGGAATGGTTTAATTCTGTAAAGGCTGAATAATATTATTCCTATAGGTGTGAATATGAAGTATATCACTGCTATTGCCAGATGTATATTCCCAAAATTCTCATCAAAAATTCCTATCAAGAACAGGGATACTGCCCCGGTCATTATGAATGCAATGGAAAGCATTTTTACGGCAAGATATTTATAAAGAAATAAGGCAAATATGAAAATAGATATGCCACCGATGATCACCGCCGAATCAAAAATAAAAAAATATCTGTGTATGCCAAGGCTGCTCAAAGAATTCTTATACCATGAAAAATAGGGAGAAATACCAACATCAAGAAATATAAGTAAAATCGTAATAAGTGGTCCAATAAAACCAATCAGGAACTTTTTATTGCTCATAGAATGGTTAATATATAGTGCTAAAAAATCTTTTTATTTGAACAAAAGTTATAATTTATAAAAGTGACTCCTTTATTTCCTTTAATGCCTCTTCCCTACCGGCATATCCATGGAAAGTCATGAATTTCCCCTTTTCAAGTTCTTTATAATGCTGGAAGAAGTGCTTTATTTTATTTTTTAAGGCATCCCCGAAACTGTCTATATCCTTAATTGTAACTGAGTTAGGATCGACCTTGTCAACTGGAACTGCCATAACCTTATTATCAGACCCCTCCTCATCACTCATCTGGGCAATGCCTACAGCCCTGCATTTGACTATGGTACCGGATGGTATGGGAACCGATGCTAATACAAGAACATCCAGTGGGTCTCCATCCTTACCCCTGGTGTTTAATATAAAACCATAGTTTGTCGGATAAACCATGGATGTAAATAGTATCCTGTCCAGTACTATATTGTCAACTTCAGGTTTATATTCAAGCTTCGTGTTTGCACCCTGAGGTATTTCTATAAAAGCATAAAAAGTCTCAGGAAAGTCCCCTGTCTGTACATCAAATTTCATATAACCCAATGGTTTCTAGCTAAATAAGATTTTCCTTTAAGTAAGAAATGAATCGTATAAAAAACATGTATATTATCGTTGTTATAATTCTATTTATCGAAATCGCTGTTGATATCATTTAACAGGCACTGGAGGACCCGATGAAATTCTCTCTCCTTCTTATTTACCAGATCAATAATTTTTTCTGGATTGATCCTGAGATACGAATAATAATATCCTCCCTTTTCCATGCACTGTTTTCTTTTTGAAACCAGCTCAGACCTGACAAGCCGCTGTAGAGATCTGAAAACGGTGGTACGGTCTCTCTTTAACCGCAGTGCAATATCATCAACAGTCTCAGATTTTCCGGTTTCCAGTAAATAAAGCACATTGATATCACTGGGTGAGAGATCAAAAAAATACTCAAATATGTCACGACAAGTGGCGCTTTCATCAAGAATCTGGTTGAATGATCCCATACCTGTATATTACTAAGTTCTATATAATGATATTGCACAGCAAATACAATATCATACAATACAGTTATATATCCTTCATGAATATGGAATTAATCGGAGGCACATTAACAGTGTGTGTTCTCAGAGGTGTATAAAATGGAAAACAAAAATATATTCGGAAAAAATCCAGGAAAAGAAGGGCCGATTGAGTTAAACGATGGGAATTTTAAATCATTTGTAAGCTCTCCAAAGCTATCAGTAATAGATCTCTGGGCGGCATGGTGCGCCCCATGCAGGTATATTTCACCTGTTGTTGATGAACTCTCCAGGGAGTACGCAGAGATTGCAAATTTCGGTAAAGTTAATGTTGATGAGAACCCTGTTACATCAAGGGCCCTGAGAATAGAGAGCATTCCTACAATTATGTTCTTCAAAAATGGAAAACCTGTTGATGTGTCCATAGGTGTGGTTCCAAAGGAAGTCCTTGTTCAGAAAATCAAAAATCTGGCATAAAAGATCGAACATGGAAACCTATGATATTTTAATTATCGGCGGAGCCTCTGCTGGCCTTACCGCTGCAATATATTCAGCCAGGCAGGGGATGAAAACACTGGTAACCACCAAGGATATAGGTGGACAGGCGCTGTTGACCACTGATATCCAGAACTATCCCGGATTTGATATGATCGGTGGATTCGAACTTACCAATAAATTCAAGGAACAGGCAGTATACTACGGGACAGAATTTGTATACGACGAGGTCGTTTCCGTGGATATGGAAGATGACAGATTCAAAGTGAGAACTGGTAATTCGGAATTTTCTGCACTGTCCCTTATACTTGCCTTCGGTAAAACTCCACGAGATCTTAATGTTCCAGGAGAATCCAGGTTAAAAGGTCATGGAATTTCTTATTGCGCAATATGCGACGGACCACTGTTCAGGGGAAGAGAAGTGGCAGTGGTCGGCAATGGAAGTCATGCTCTTGAGGCTCTTGTGTATCTATCTTCAGTTGCAAGAAAAGTTTTCTATATCACAAACGCTAAGAAACTTGCCGGTGACGAATTATTGCTGGATACTGTCAACGGAATTAAAAATAAGGAGATTTATTTTGACAGCACCCTTGAATCAGTTAACGGTGAAAAATCCGTTGAATCAGTGACATTTAAGAATAAATCTTCAGGAAAAACAAATGAACTGAAAATCGACGCTGTATTTGCCGAAATGGGCTATATAGCAAAAACAGGTTTAGTTAAGAACCTTGTTGAATTGAACAAAGGCAATGAAATAGTCGTGGATAAATTCGGCAGAACCTCACATACTGGAATATTTGCCTGTGGAGATGTCACAGATACACCCTATAAGCAGGCAGTAATTTCTGCTGGTCAGGGAGCAACTGCGGCATTATCTGCATATAATTATGTCCAGAATCTCAAGGGCAAGGTTGCAGCAAAAAGTGACTGGAAACTTATAAAACATTAGTAAGCTAAAATAATCCTGTATTCTCCATAGTTCTAATTTTTTTATTATAATTCTATCATCACAGCATTTAATCCTTTAATTATATAAATTCCTTATACACGCAATTAATATATGTCATAATTTTAGATTATATTACTATTATAATTATATAAAATCTTTGTTTCTAAAACGAAAAACCTTTATACTATTTAAATATAGTACATATAGGTGTATTTATGGTTATAACGCACACCAAATTAAAAAGAAACTCTGTCGGGCTTCTCCAGGGTACTTTTCAATCTCTGGGGCAGGTGGCGCCTGCAGCCGATATAGCTATACTTCTTGTAGCGTCATTTTCCATCTCGGGCGCTCAGACAGTGCTTTCTGTAATAATTGGCTGGATAATATACGCATTATGGATGATAACTCCATATGAATTTTCTAAGTTAAAATCAAACTCTGGGAGTTATTATGCCTATGCAGCCGGTGCTACTGATAAGGGGCATTTTGGACCTATTACGGCATTGAGTTTCATGTACTATGATATTACCGGTGCTGCATTCGGAATACTGGGTCTTTCCAGTTTTATATTCCTGATGGCTCCTGAGGTAACGTCGATTCCATATCTCTGGATACTCTTTGCAGGTATATTTACTGCCTTCATCATCGTTGTTACATATCTTGGAATTAGACCCTCTTTAAACTATACAGCAATCACGGGATTGCTTGAAGTGATGTTCCTGTTAATAGGCTCAATAATTATAATTATAAAAGTGGGCGGGCACAATTCAGTCATTCCATTTGAAATATCCGGTCCATACAGTATCGGATTTTCATCTATCATGTTTGCTTCTGTATTCTCCATACTTGATTTTACAGGTTCCGGTGTTGTTACAACGGTATCAGAAGAGATTACAAAACCGAAAAAGAATATAGGGAAATCCATAATCTTTGCAATGATTCTTACAGCAATAGCACTTATTCCTGCAGCCTATGCATTGACAGTTGGCTGGGGTGTAAGTAGTATAACATCATTTTCTGCCCATCACGACGCGGGGTTAACAGTGTTTTATAACTATCTTGGGCCAGTTGGTCTAGTACTGCTGATAATATTTACAATCAACAGTTACTTTTCAAACGGAGTATCAAAGGCTACTGCCGTTAGCCGGTGGTGGTATTCAGCTGCCAGGGATAATGTTATTTTCCCTGCAACGGTAGGAAAGATCAATCCAAAACATCATTCGCCCGCCAATGCGGTTGTGATATGGGCATTGCTATCGTTCGTTCTTGATGTGACCATGGGGTTGATTTACGGTCCATTGAGTGCCGCTTTTGTTCTGGAGGCCGGAACCGGTATTTCCATAATCATCGTACATATGCTTGCAAATAGTTCCCTTACAATATACACCAAGAGGGTCAATAAATTCAGCCTATTAAAACATGGAATCCTTCCCACGGTGGCAACAATAGTAGGCCTTATAGTTCTTTACTACACTATGAGCGATATTTTCACAAAGTTTTTGACAGCGCCCAGTGCCGTAAACGATGCCTATTTCGCATCATTCATTGTAACCATAGTGTGGATACTTGCGGGTGGTCTTATAGTGACATTATATTATAAGAATAAGCATCCTGAAATACTAAAAGATGCCGGTGAATTCAATATGAAAACCCAGCAATAATAAATTTATATTTTTATCTTAAGTTGAAAATTCAAAATATTTATATTTAAACCTACATAACAAATTCAATGGATTTTCCTGATGAATATCACAGAATACTATGGTGGCTTCTTATGGCAACCCGCGGGGGAAATACAAGGGTAAAAATTATTGAGTATATTCATAAAGAACCAGGTAATATAAACCAGATATCGCTGGATCTGGGAGCCAATTACCGAACAGTGGAGCACCATATAAAAGTACTTCTTGATAACGGTATAATCAGGAGAGAGGGCCAGGGTTATGGAAGCATTTATTTTCTTTCTGATTATTACCAGAAAAATTATGAAATAATTATCAAAATGATCGGGAGTAAAAAGTAATAATTTTTATGGTTGTTTATTTCATTTTACAATTAATTTGTATATGAATTGTATATAATATTGAAATATGGTTATATCCTTGCTAGTTAATTCACAATAGATTAAAATGAATTGGAAAGTAATATCAGCAGTATTTATTGCACTGACAATAATCTTCGCAGGTGCATTTATAGGTGTGTACTATTTGGACAGCTCTGCTATAGCTAAAGAGAAGAAACAATTAGAAGTAAATGATGCTACCGAACTTGCAACGGAACACTGGAATCAAATAGCAATAGAGAATTCTTCACTGATCATGAAAGAATATGCGGGAAATGCAACATTGAACTGGGTAGGTGGACCACTCAATGGAACATATCACGGAACTTCAGCAATCAACACTACCTGGGGTAAGTTCTTTACGGCATGGCAGGCAGTATGGTTCTATGCATCTACAGGAACTACCAGCAATCCCATAGTCACAATAAATGGAAATACGGCAACGGTTACCGCAAATTTCACGCAGTTTGTTGTTCAGAGTTCATCCACACATGCATTTGAGTATATCAACACTACATACACTCTTGTGTACTATAATATGGATCATACATCAAGTAACAATGTTAATTACGAAATAATAAATGAAACATTCAAAATAACTGGATCAGGTAAGCTTTCTAGTCTGGAATAAAAAAATATATTAATATATTTTTATTCTTAATTTGTATACTGTGATAAAATATGGAAATATTCTGGATATCTGATATAATAATTGCTATATTCGAGCTGATTGCCCTTATTGTCCTGGCAGCAACATATTCCATATATTACAGAAAATACCGTGCAAAACTATACCTTCAGGTTATAACTTTTACATCAATTTTTTCTGTCCAGAGTGCTATAACCGTCTATATTTATTATTATTTTTCCAGGTTTCTTGGTGCCACTGTAGCTATTCCATTAATGGTTATAAGTATACTGGGCATAGCTGCCATAATTATGCTGTTCCGGTTCATGAGACAATAAGTCGTGAATATTTGCATTAAATTAATATCTCTTTGTTTAATAATGAACTATGGATATTTCTGAGGTTGAGATAGAAAGTCCCGAGGGTGTTAATGTAATAATTGGGTATTCCCATTTCATAAAGACTGTTGAGGACCTCAACGAAATCATAAAAACCGTAATACCTAACTGTGAATATGCAGTCGTCTTTTCAGAGGCATCCGGAGACAAACTGATAAGATTTGAGGGCAATAACCGGGAATTAATAGATGCTGGAATAAATAACATTAAAAATATATCTGCCGGCCATACGTTTATAATAATGCTTAAAAATGCATTTCCCATCAGCATATTACCTCAATTGAAGATGAGCCAGGAAATAGGAACCATATATGCAGCAACTGCAAATCCTCTGAAAGTGATAATAGCAAAAACAGAGAAAACTAATGCAATAATCGGGGTTGCGGATGGATATTCTCCTGTGGGTATAGAATCTGACGCAGACAAGAATAAACGCAGAAAGTTTCTGAGGGATATCGGTTATAAATCCTGAGGGCCCGTGGTGTAACGGATTATCATATAGGCCTCCGGAGCCTATAATCCGGGTTCGAATCCCGGCGGGCTCAATCTCTATTGCGTCCTATTTTTTCTATAATCCTATAAAAGACAAAATATTAACTATATGAAACAAACCTCATAATTTATCATTTTTTCCTTTCCTTTATATGCTAAAGTGCGAATTTACTGATCAGGGTTCTAAAAATATTGTATTAAATTTTTAATTGTAAAAATAGTTTTTATTGTTTATTTTCTATTGTAAGTATTTTATATAAATATATAAACTGTATCAAAAATAGGGTAATAAAGGATATGGACATACTATATGAAAATATATTATTTTCTGAAAATAAAAATTCAATACCTGAAATACCAGCAACTATAACCAATATAATCGATATAAAGGTCATAACTGATAGCATATTATCATGTTTCATTACAGATGACATGAATATGAAAATAGACAATCCTAAAATAAGGAAGCCCACCATCATATGAATCATTATTATCATCGGTATATTGAATACAATCATGGATAGCGAATTTATCACATTAAATGAAACAAATAAATTAACATACATGCCAAGAAAGAACTGTAATACAAGCACGGCAATCATCATAAAAATGGCCCGTGTAATACTTTTATTATTAATATTATGCATCATCATTTTTTTCATCATCATTAAAATGATATTAGGCTTTTATATTTAATAATTACTATATAATAAGTAAGGTATGTTGGATAATTCATTCTGCCAGAAATTTCAATTCATTGTAAATTCCATGGATTGATTAATTTTTTATGGCGCCAAAAGCAATGACTTTTGGATTAAATAGGAATATAATAAGATATAGGTACTACAATTATAGAAAGGATTATTCAGAAAGTTATAACCCGGCAATGGATAATTTCTTTGATTACAGCATATTAAGCAGATGGAGGGAACTGTTAGAAGAGAGCAATTACCGGATAAATGGATAGCCTATATCTTACCAGTGATCTTATATTATCAATCTTATTTGAAATAATATATTTCCTTTAACCCACACTTCCTTAATTCATCAGCAAGTTAAAAGAATTCTTTCTGTCTGTTTTCGTATAATTGATTGATATCCCTCGGAACTTTTGCAGGACTTATCAAGTTAACGATATAACCAAGCATTGACAGTTCCTTACTAAGATATTTACCAGAAGTTGAAGAATCTATTACAGCATCATGATCCTTATATAAAGATAACAACCCACCGACCATCTCCATATTATTTCATTCGTACTATAATATCTCCATTATCCTCTATTGCAGTACCATATACGGAATTTACGTAGAACCAAATGGATTACAATTTAATCACCTCTAGGTGATTCTGTGAGATTTAGAATTGTAGGCTCGAAGAACTCCTATTCACCTTATTAACTATTAATGAAGTATGAAATCGAGTTGAGTGGTGACTATTCTAAATAACTGCCTCGAAGCTCAAATATACTAACAAGCGCCCCAGATTATCACAGAATATTGTCATATAACTGAGCCCAAATATGGTTTTTCACTATTTCTTGTATTATTACATAATTTTAAGTATACGTTCATATTCGTATTCTGTGTCAGTATCCGTTCTTTATGGGGCAAATATAGATAGGGATTTTACAGAAGAATTTAATTTTATAGAAAAACTCTTTTCGATCCATAGTGAAATTGTATGGGATGGAGAAGGAAATATGAATAGTTACAAAGAAGAAGAAAGTACAGATGAACTTGCCAAATATTTTCCTGAAGCATCATTTAAAGGTGATCTGGTAACACGGTATATGCATTCAATCGGCAAATCATCCGTTGAAATATTAGAATCAAGGATTGGTTTACACATACCAATTGTGGATGGAGTTGTTTTTCCTGATAACAGCAATATAAATGCAATAATTAATGGCATTTTAAATTCTGGCAAAAAAGCATTAATATACGGTGGCGGAACAAATGTTTCCGGCTGTTTCAGAATTAAACCGGGAAAGGGAGTAATAGCAATAAACACTTCAAAATTAAATAATATTTCTATTACCGGTAATATCATAAGTGCCGGTTCAGGCATAACAGGACCTGAACTTGAGAAAGCAGCGAACGCTCACGGACTGACATGTGGGAACTTTCCAGAATCTTTCAATTATTCAACTCTTGGAGGATGGATAGCGACAATGGAAAATGGCCAGGAATCTAATCAGTATGGAGGCATAGAAAATTCAGTAATATCCGTTAAAGTTCTTACTTCTAAGGGCGAAATATCCGATAATAAAGTCCCCAGAGAGGCAGCAGGCTTACAGGTGAAAACGGCTGTAACCGGAAGCGAGGGAAAATATGGCATAATTCTCGGTGCAACTATCAAAGGCTTCAAACTTCCTGATAAAAAATACTTCTCCTCTTATTCTTTTAAAACCTTTGAGGAAGGCATAGAGGCTATAAAAAATATGAAAAGATATCCTACGGTACTTAGACTTTCAAATGAAACAGAAACCATGATAGCCTTGATGTCTGGAAAAAATACTGGAATGAAAAAAATATTTATGGATTATCTTGGTCTTCGCGGCGTAAAAAATGGGGCTATGATGATTATGGTAAACAACGATTACCAATTTAAAGAAAAATTGATCGGAGGGATACCTACCACGGCTTATCCTGCAAAGATGTGGGCAAGGGATCGATACAGCAGACCGGCACTTGCCAATATACTCTGGAAACATGGATATATACCGGACACTCTTGAAACATCCTGTCAGTGGGATAAAATTACAGAACTTTATAATAACACTGTGGAGTCTTTCAGGGCTGCTGAAAGGGAAAAGGGTTTCACGGGCATCATAATGGCACATATTTCACATATTTACCACACCGGTGCGTGTATATATTTTACATATATAATCAGGTCTGAGAATTCTCTGGAAGACCTTTTATTCGTCAGGAAAACTATCATGAATAGCATTTTAAAGAACGGGGGTGCAATCACCGATCATCACGGATCAGGAACACTCTTCAGCATATATAAAAATCCGGAAAAGCTAAAAATGCAGAATATGCTGAACGATGAATTATTTACAGGGTGGCAGGATGGACAGTGAATTTTCATCTTCTACAAGGACAATAGCGCTCAATGATCTTGATAGAAAAGATTTTGAAGTAACAGTAATCGGAGGCGGCATCACAGGTGCCGGAATAGCAAATATTCTGGCTGAAAATGGGATAACAACATTACTTCTTGAAAAGGGAGATTTCGCAAACGGGACCAGTTCCGGTTCCTCGAAACTGGTACACGGGGGGCTTCGGTATCTTCAATCCGGAAGATTTGTAGAGGTATATAGGCTGCTGCATGAAAGAAACTATCTAATAAACCATACAGACATAGTCAAGCCCCTGGAATTCCATATTTTAACAGGGGCAAAAATGTGGAGCCCTGTGGAACTGGGGATTGGCATAAGCATTTATAATGCTATGTCTGGAAAAAATCCCCTAGTAAGGCATCATCACAATAATGGTGAATACCCCGGAGAAATAAGTGGATTCTATTCATATATTGATGGAATCACAGTAGATTCTGAACTGGTAATATACAATATCATATCGGCATACAGGCATGGTGCTATTTGCCTGAACTATTCCGGGGTAACCTCCATAGAAAAATTAGATGAGGGGTACCGGGTCAGAATTCAGGATACTCTATCAGGTAAATTTTATAATATTTCATCAAAAATACTGATAAATGCTGCAGGTCCCTGGGGAAATAACATATTAAAACTTGCAGCATTGCCGGAAGAGAAAAATTTTAGATTGAGCAAGGGCATACACCTTGTATTTCCATTCACAGTATGGAACAGAAAAAATGCGGTGGTAATCAAATCACCTATAGATGGAAGGCAGCTATTTATCATACCCTCCGGAGAAGTGGCATATCTGGGCACAACAGATGTATTCGTTACAGATCCCGAAGATTTTTCGGTACAGAAGGAAGATATAGAGTATCTTATTGATAGTGTAAAGGATTTATTTCCGGATTTTACTTCTGAAAAGATTACTGCTACCTTTTCCGGAATCAGGGTGCTCCTCGGGTCTGGAAATGATCCTGGCAAAATATCCCGGGATTTTAGCATAAGGGCAGACGGAAATTTTATATCGGTGCTTGGTGGCAAAATTACCGATTACCGTGTGGGTGCCAGAAAGACTGCAAAGATAGTATCTAAATTGCTGGGAAAGAAAATGAAAATCAAAAATATGCCTTATATAGATTATTCAAGAGAATCCGATGATGTTGATCATATCATTAAATACGAATGCCCTGTAAAATCCGAGGATATACTGAGAAGAAGACTAGCAGTCAGGATATATTCTGCTGACTCCGGAAAATCTATGGAAGATGACATAAGGAAAAAAATGGGGGGTATTCATGAGGATACACATACTGGTAAATAAATATGCCGGGGTTGGAAAGGCGCCTGAAATAATGGAAAATATTAAGCCATTGCTTGAGGGTCATGATGTAACCACTTCGTACACGGAAAAAACCCCTGAGAATTTTATTGAATATATAGAAAGCAACGGGGATATAAACTACCTGGTGGCTATCGGCGGAGATGGTACCATGAATTATGCAGTTCAGGCTCTGGCAGGAAAGAATACGATTCTGATACCTATTGATGCAGGCACCGGTTCTGATCTGTCCAGAACTATCGGAAGGGTAAATGTTTCCCATTTGAATGAAATTATATCCAGCCAGCATTACAGGGAAA
>JAKAAT010000059.1 GCA_021802205.1 Thermoplasmata archaeon | reverse complement strand
AAAGATGTTATTATGGATATCAAATCCCTGGTAAGCTCCTCATTTGCTGATAATATTTCCCCACCGTCTGTTTCTATAATATTTGTATTATGGATTCTGCATATTGCTTCTATTAAATCAAAGCCGAATCTTGCTAATCTATCTTTATGTGTAATGTAGATATTATTGATTTCATTGTTCTCTATTTTATCCAATAATTCATTGAATCCCTTTCTGTTGAACTTCAATCCCGACCTTACATCAGAGTATATCACTGCATCAGGGTGCAGTGCCTTTAATCTCTCTATTTGATTGTATAAATCATTCTTCTGGTCATTTGATGATACCCTTGCATATAGTGCATCTATTCTATTGTTTTTTATTCCAAGAATCCTGTTTATCTCCTCTTCTGGTACCCTCCTGAAATTATTTGATAGTCTTATGCAGTGTATTTTGCCCTCCCTGTCCCATCTCCTCAATGTGGTTGCATCTATCTGAAGTATATCGCATGCCTCCCTGATTGTGTATATCCTGCTCATATATATTGCATAATAACACATAATTATATATAAATATTACCATTAACAGTTAAAACCCTTCTTGAACTTATTAAGTGTGGCTTTTAATTTTAATGATGTTTCAAGTGCATGGAAATTTTCAGTGCCAGTCTTAAGCCCGGGTACAGCATCATAATCATAGGATGTGCCTGTAGCTATAATAATATAGTCATAATTTATTTTTTGATTTGTAGTCTGTATTATTTGATTTTTCAGGTCAATATTGACGGCATTTTCATTGACCAGAACAATTCCCTTTGCCAGCATATTTTTTTCTTCCCTGTATGTATTTTTCTTGGTAAGAAGATTGAATGGGATTTCCAGGAATCCAGGTTCATAGTAGTGCTTGCTACTTCCCTCAATTAAAATAATTTTTATATTTCCTGCCTTTATCTCGTTCGTGAATTTATACGCAAGTCTATTTGCAGTACCCAATCCACCGGATCCTCCACCAACTATTGCAATTGTTTTCATAATTATCTATACCCATTGTTTATTTAAAACTGTTTGGCAATTTTTGTGCAAAAATGAAATATTCTCATCGCTTATAAATGGCATATTTTAGGAAGCATTATTACGAACATTCTTTGTCTTTCTTCTGTTACTTATAGTTACTGACTGCATCTTTTCAACTAACAAATATCAACTCATAGTCCGGGTTTTTGAGAAAATATGCCCAAATTACAAAAGTACTGATTCTCACAAATACATTTTAATATAGAGATTACTGGAAAATTTATAATTTCACATTATGGATTTGAAATAAAACAATTTTGTTCCTCATATCTAGTTACGTTACAATGTTATAATATCTAAGATTTAATGACATTACAACGTAATTATCTTATAAAAGATAGTAATATGGAAAAATGGAATTAGTCGAACTCGAAAAATTCAATACATGGTGGACTAGCGGCAGGATAAGGCCAGAACTAGTGGAGGACTATAAAAGACATGCATACAGCAGCATTCTAAAATATATGGACAAAAAATTAATAATTATATTATACGGGCTAAGAAGAATGGGCAAGACAACTATAATGTATCAGATAATTTCCGAATTGTTGGAAGTTCATAAAAGTAGGTATGTGCTATACTTCTCATTTGATGATTATACTTATGGTCTAAAAGATGTGCTGAATGGTTATCAAGAAATGGTGCTTAACAACACTTTCGATAATATCGAAGAAAATATATATATATTTTTTGATGAGATACAGAAAGTGCAGGACTGGGAAAATCAAATAAAGATTTATTACGACCTGTATCCGCATATAAAATTTATATTATCAGGGTCCGCTTCTATATCATTGAGAAGAAAATCAAATGAAAGCCTTGCAGGTAGAGTTATATCTA
Organism: Thermoplasmata archaeon; assembly: GCA_021802205.1. GTDB lineage: Archaea > Thermoplasmatota > Thermoplasmata > Thermoplasmatales > Thermoplasmataceae > Ferroplasma. Next base: position 7,848 of record JAKAAT010000059.1, on the reverse strand, counting down.
TATATATAGAACCTTTGAGTTTCAATGAATTTCTTGAAATGAATAATTATGATACGGGGAAAATACGTAAGAATCCAGATATGTATAAGAGAGAGATAATTCCTATGCTGGAAAAATACATGAAGTACGGAACTTTTCCCGAACTTGCACAGAATAATGATGAGGATTATGCAAGAACATACATAAGGGAATCTGTAATAGATACAATAATATACAGAGATATCCAAAATGAATTCAAAATTAATGATGTAAATCTTGTGAGGGCGTTAATGAAACTTATTGCAAATAAACCCGGACTAACATTAAATTTTAAAGCAATATCTGAAAATCTGGGTAAGGATCAGAGAACAATATCAAATTACTTTGAATACCTAGAATTTGGATTGCTGATAAAAATGATTTACAATTATCGGGCAAATGATTACATAAATCTACGAAAATTAAAAAAGTGCTATCCTGTGACTCCCAATATTGCTTTTGCATTATCTGATAAATTCCATGAATTATTACCGTATGTTATGGAAAATCTGGTTTTAATGAAAATTAAAACGGATTATTTTTATAAAAATAGTTATGAGGTAGATTTTATTTTGGTTAACAATGATAAAATCTCCCCCATTGAGGTTAAGAAAACAAATAGAACAGAAAGGCAAATTAAATTGTTTATGAGCAAATATAGAGATAAAGTAGAAAGCCCACTTTTAGTGACATATGATGAAGAAAAATATGGAAATATAAACGTAATACCTTTATGGAAATTTCTTATTTTGCAATAACCCAGAATTCATTTTCTTTCAACCTATAAGTGAACAGAAAAAGAGAAAGTTATTAATATTGTTTATAATTTGTTTTTGATGTATAACGGCTGGATAAACGATACTGTTGATCTTATAAAAAAATTGGATAAACAAAATAAAATAAAATTTATAATCAATTATGGTTCGTTTGCTAATAACACATTCCACAATGGTTCAGATATAGATTTGTGCATTTATTATGAAGGATCCGTGAAGGAGAGAAGTGAATTTAGATTGAAGGTTCTGAGTCAGGTAAATGATATTTTTGATATCCATATATTTCAGGATCTCCCGCTGTATATCCGGGCCAGCGTTTTGAAAGGTAGAATACTCTACTGTAAAGATAAAGAGATTTATGATATTTTTAGAAGTACGATACAGGACTATGAGGACTATAAACGTGGATATTATGATTATATAAACATGGAGAAGATACAATGAGAAAAGACATAATAAAAAATAAAATAAAAGAAATCCTGGAAAGTTTAGAATTGATAAGTGATAACCTTCCCGCTTCTTTTGATGAATTTCAAAATCTAGGCATTGTTAAGGATGGAATATACAAAAGGATTGAGTATGCCATTGAAAATTTAATTGACATTTTCTATATAATCAATGCAGATTTAGAGTTAGGAATACCTGAAGACGATTCTTCCATGATAGATAATCTAGAGCATAAAAACATTATAAGTATAAGTGTAAGAAATTTGATGAAAAACATGAAAGGTTTCAGGAATGTCGTTGTCCACAGATATGGTAAGATAGATGATAAACTGGCGTATACATTCATAAAAGAGAATATGGGTGATTTTGAAATTGTAATAAAATGCATAGAAAATATAATTGATAGATACCAGTGAACAGTGGCATTGCTATTATTGATATACCTTAACCATCAGTCAAGGAACGCATATGGAAGTACTTTTCCTTTAATTTCTTTGAATTTAACATGTATCTTTCTGCCAGTTGAAACAATATTTCCATCAATATTCATATAGGACCCGAAACCTTCCTGGAACTTTATTATGCCGTAAAAGCCATGGTTGAATTCTGTACAGGAATAAATTTCTCCGGTACCTGATGATTCAGCTATTTCTATGTTGTTGCTTCCGCAAAATGGGCATACAGCTCTGGGGTAATAATAATTCCTGCCACACATTTTGCACTTTATGAACGGCATCTTATTGCTAACAAACATCTTATCATATTCATTAAATATCTCATCTATTCTCATTTAATCACCCAGAATTAATGAAACCGAATGGTTTCTGGACCATCCCCCTATTCCATTGATGAATACCTTTCCCGGACTTTTTACCTGATTTCCAGAAGCCATTTCATTCATTTGCAGAAGTGCCTCATACAGGAGAACACTGCCACTCATATATGCGGGCTGCCCCCGGTTGATGCTGCCACCGCCTGTATTCAGTGGCAGGGCACCATCCACTGATATTGAATTTTTTTCAATGAATTTACCGGACTGCCCCGCAGGCACTATGCCGGTATTTTCCAGCTGAAGCATTACAGTAATGCTGAACGAATCATAAAGCTCGTAAAAATCACATTTAGATATTTCATTCCTGAAATCCTTCGAGCTTTCAGCGGCAGGTGTGATAGTTATATCATCTACTTCGGGCGGTAGAAGGCTCTGATGGGCCTCGCCATAGTTCTGTATTTTTATTTCCCTGAGTTTTCCTGGCTTTCTGGATACTATAAAGGCATGGAAGCCATCCACAGGATATACAATTTCCAGCAAATGCAATGGGGATGATACTATTGATGACCTGAGTACATCATCCACCGATAGGTCTCCAGTAAACATTGAATACCCTGATCTATTTGCATTTTGCCTCTGCTTTACAATCAGTTCTGCCCTCTGGGAATCTGTTGAACCGTATATTTTTTTATGCCTCTCTGCTACCAGGGCATAATCAGAAACCGGATTCATGCTATTATATAGATTTATTAAATGCCTGTATGGTGTGTTTGTTACCTCTGGATAGAGTTTTTCAAATGAATCCACAGTCTGCTTCCTCTTCCTTACATCAGAACCCTTGCCCCCGAAGAGCAGAAGTATGTTCTCAGCTATTCCCTCCTTTATCAGCCTTTCAGCCCTCCATAAAGCTGATAGCACGGATGGCCCCCCGTATTCCAGTGAGTCGATATATTTCGCAGTAATGCCTAAATAGCTACAGATCTGATCCGGGAAAAAGTGCATGTATATGTTCCCATCAAATACTCCCGGGAGGAATGTAGTCATGAAGCCATCAATATCACTTCGTTCTAAATCTGCCATTTCAAGGGCTTTTTCTAGAGCCTCGGTCATTAAATCATAAACACTTCCATCATAATTCTTATAAACTGCCTCTGCAAAACCCCTTATCATTGATAAACCACCTCCATGGATTTTATACCGGACCTTTTGATTTTTCCGGATGCATTCAGTGGCATTTCCCGGACAAATATAACCCTGGCCGGAACCTTGTATCTTGCCAGTTCCGTTCTGCATGTTTCAAGAATATTTTCCTTTATATTTTCATAGGAGGTTACCTCTCCATTGAGTTTAACATATGCAGCAGGTACTTCTCCCTTATACTCATCAGGCTCTCCGATAACCACGGCATCCTCCACATAGGGGTTTTTCCTTATAATTCCCTCAACTTCGGCAGGTACCACCTTATATCCGGAAACGTCGATAAGATCCTTCTTCCTGTCAATAATAAACACAGATCTATCCTTATCTATGTGGCATACATCCCCAGTTTTCAACCCTTTTCTGCAGAATGATTTTGCGGTATCTTCAGGATTCTTAAAATATGAATCAACGATCTGTGGTCCGGAAACTGTTAATTCTCCATCCTTTCCGCGGAATAGTTTTGTGTAATAAACAGGTTTTCCGGCTGTAAGGACACCTTTGTAGGTCAGCAATTCCCCTGAATATGGATATTCCCATAATGTCACAGGTGATGTGCTTTCAGTCAGGCCATATGCCATATGTATCCATTGTCCTGCCATGGCTTTCCATTCATACTGGGTTTTAACCGGCATGGGCATTCCCCCTGCAGACCATAACCTCATGGAAGAAATCATATTTTTGATATCCTCTATGCCAGACCAGGAATTTAGCATGGCCCTGTACGCCGTTGCAACGAACATGGTTATTGTCGTCTGTTCTGATTCTATGGTTTCAAGGGTATTCATTGCATCGAATCTGTAAGTTAATACCATGGATGCCCCTGAAATTACCGTGAGTGATATTCCGAATATGAGTCCGGTTATATGGAAAAACGGGGCGATACACAGATTCTTATCTTTTCCGGATACTGCATACCATTCACGGTATATATATGAGGCTGCATAAATATTTTTATGCCTGATTACAGCAGCCTTCTGCCTGCCACTTGTCCCCGAGGTGAAAACGAGCATCGCGGTGTCGTTCACATCCGGAAGATAACCATTGAAAACCGGTTTTTTCCTGATAACCAGTTCTTCTAACTGTTCGCCATGAATGAATTTATTTCTTAATTCCGGGGGCATTTTTCCGAATGTTTCCGGGGATGTATAAAGGATGTGCATGCCATTTAATGATTTTATTCCTGAGAATTTATCCCTGAATTCGCTACTGATTATAACCATATGTGTGTCGGTAAATTTAAGTTTTGAGATTATTTCAGCTTCTGAATCAATCGGGCTCAATGGAATGAATATGCATGAATTTTTCCACGCGGCATACTGGACCATGGGAAACTGTGGTATATTCTCTGCTATTATGGCTATAGTATCTCCAGGGTCGCAGTAGGCTGAAATCTGTGCGGCAATGGCATTGGTGTACTCCTCAAATTCGCCATAGGAAATATGGGCACCGAAGTAGTAAATTAATGGAGTTTCCGTTTTTTTATCCCTTATGACCTCAAGCATAGTTTTCACAGTATCATACCTCCACCGACATCCAGAAGAATTCCATTAATATAACTACTTTCCTCTTTCAGGAGGAATTCCACTGCATTGGCAACATCCTCTGGGGTTCCTATGCGTTTTAATGGTATTTTTTCTATAAATTTTTCCTTTATTTTATCGGGCATGCTATCGGTCATTGGTGTTTTAATAAAGCCGGGAACGACTGCGTTTGATGTTATACCATATTTACCCAATTCCCTTGCTAGAGTTCTGGTAAATCCTATTACTCCTGCCTTCGCTGAGGAATAATTTGCCTGCCCAATGTTGCCGTTCCAGCTAGCTGATGATATATTTACTATTCTTCCAGAATTATTTTCAATCATGGAATTAATAAATTGTTTTGTGACATTGAACATACTGTACAGATCTGTTTTTATAACAGCATCCCACTGTTCATATGTCATATTTTTGAACATTACATCCCTGTTGATTCCAGCATTGTTTACTATGCCATATACCTCATTCTTATTAATGGTAGAAAATGCCTTTTCACACTTTTCGTAGCTGGAAACATCACATTGTATGCCCTGAACATTTCCATATAACTCATTCATTTGAGATCCGGTTTCACTTATGGAAGGGTCATAATCAACCATTATAATCCCGTAGTGCTTCTTTGCCAGATATTCAGCGATTGAATGCCCTATACCTCTGTTAGAACCTGTGACTATAATTTTTTTCATCAATGTCAATACCTCCATTAACCTAAAACCGCATGAGAATATAATATTTTCACAGGGACATTAAATGATCAATGAAAGTTCATTTTTATCCATATTCTCCACAGTTTCAAGAAGCATTATTAATAACATTAATAATATTTGGGTTTACATGTCAATAAATTATTACAGTTCTCCAGTGGCAGAGAGATAAAATCTCTATAAGCGGAGGTAATAAAAATGTAATAGATGAGTGAACTATCCGTTTAAAGTACTGTAAGGATACTATTAAGCTCCAACTTTTCTTAAATGGATGTACGCTGAATATTGGAATAGGGATATGTTACAATTCTATATCCAGTCGCCTTACATAGGAATATAGGTCTAATTTTTGTAATGCTTTAACTATATAATAAGATATTTTTATTAAATGCATATTACTGTATATGGATAAGATAATTTTAGTTGTTGACACAGGCGTTGACGACGCCATGGCAATGATACTACTTAAAAGACATGGAATTATACCGGAATTTATTGTAGCCCAGTCCGGGAATTCTGTACTGGAAAATACTTATAGAAATACTGTTGGCATAGCCAGTATGCTCGAACTCGGATGTCCCGTATATCCCGGATCGTACACCCCAATTATAAAACCACATTATTATGAAGATTATCATGGTAAAAACGGCCTTGCCTGCTATAAATTTCCTGATAAGCCTTTGAATAACACACATAATGGCATTGTTAAAATGTATGAAGCACTTAAACATGGAAAATACCGAATAATATGCACTTCCCCACTTACTTCCCTTGGAATTCTTTTCAGGCTTAACCGTGATATACAGAGAAATATAATAGATTTAACTATCATGGGTGGCGCATTTGGAAAAACTCCATGGGGAAAGGGAAATATGGGTGACGCAGAGTTTAACATATTCTATGACCCGGAGGCTGCTAAAATTGTTTTTGGTCTTGATATTAAGATAACTGTAATACCACTGGACCTGACAATGAATCCAGAACTGGCAATTAAACAGGCCATCAGTGTCTCAAACAATAACAGTGTTAGTGCTTTTGTGAAGAAGACTACAGAATTTATGCTTCAAAAACATGGAAACTATGAATTACATGATCCTATTGCTGCATATGCGGCCATAAATCCGGATGCATTTGAATTTTTAAACGGTAAGATAAGTATTGATGATAATGGTGTAACTTCCATGGAACAGAAAGAAGAATCCCTGCACAGGATTGCCGTACAGATAAACCCGGACTTATACCAGAGCGAAATTGTGAAAATGATTTATCAATGATGCGGAAAATCTTTAATATTATTATGCATCTATTCTCATGAAAAGGTACGATATTTATATTTCTGCTCCTCTTTTCAATGAAATGGAGATCAGATTCAATGAGGAAGTAGCCAGCTTTCTCGATCGAAAGGGATTCTCAACATACCTTCCCCAGAGAGACGGTGGTGAGGATGAAATGTTGCTTAAAGACCCTAAGTTGTGGCCCGAAATTAGCAAAAGAGTTTTTGAACGTGATGTGAACGCCCTTAAAGATTCGTCCGCATTGCTGATGATAATGGATGGCAGAGTACCGGATGAAGGTGCTTGCGTGGAACTGGGCATGGCATATGCATATGGGAAAATTTGCATAGGATTCCAGACTGATACCAGGAGTTTTGCTACAGGTCAGAATAATCTTATGCTGGATCATTCATTTTCTTATAGCATAGTACGCAACTGGAAAGATCTCGATAAACTTCTGGTAAAAATAAAAGATGATATTAAAAGGGATTTTTAAAAAATAACTCCAGAGCTAAATGGTTTAAATAGTCTATAACTATTTGAGTATATGGATGAAGCGCCTGTTTCTCAGGGAAAGATACGTTCCAGTCTCTATTTAATGTTTAACCGCGATGAATGGGCACGGAGACGGGGCAATCTTGATATAAAACTTTCATCAAACGATGTTAAAAAGGTTCTAGCACTGAACGACAAGATTACAGAATCGGAGATTAGAGATTTTTACTTTCCCATTACCAGATTACTACAACTATCGATCAATAATAACAAGAATCTATACATGGAACGAAACAGATTCATAGGGATTAACCCGGATAAGATGCCATTTATTATAGGAGTTACAGGAAGTGTAGCAGTTGGCAAGAGCACAACTTCTAGATTGCTGAAGACACTTCTTGAGAGGATTAATCCTGAATATAGAATTTATATTGTTTCTACAGATAATTTTCTGAAAAACAATGCAAGACTCAGGGAAGAAAACCTCATGGAAAGAAAGGGATTTCCGGAAAGTTATGATATGCAGAATCTTATAAGTTTTCTTGTTGATGCCAAGTCTGGAACATCCCTTTTAGAGATTCCAGTATATTCGCATCTAAAGTATGATGTATTACAGGAAAAACA
>JAKAAT010000058.1 GCA_021802205.1 Thermoplasmata archaeon | reverse complement strand
TTAATTAATATAATAGTCAGCTTAATTTGATGAATTCGATAGTTTAAATATGGGCAAATGGAGAACGTGTAGAAGTCTGACTGATTGACATTTTTTGATTTAGGATCAGAACCATAGAGAAAATATAGAGATTGGCTTTAGTCATCAAAATCAAGGCATTGACATATAATACCGTCTGGGAATCTTTTATGCACCAATCTCTATAAATCACACGATAGTCGTATTATATCCTGATCTCAAAAGGCAATTAAAGTGATTCAAAAATAAATTAATTTTCCTTATATTCGGTTATGGCAATACACCCAAGATCTGCACCGTTTTCCAGCGCCTTTAATATCTTAATTGGGCGTTTCATGGATTTCATTTCCTCATTCACAGCAAGTCTCAATGGTTTGAATAGGCCATCGCCTTCTTTAGAAATCCCACCACCTATAATTATTGCCTCGGGGTCCAGGGCATTTATTATATTTACAAGACCAACAGCAAGGTAATATATAGTTTCCTCAACTATTAACTGTGCAAACATATCCCCTGAAGCCTTTGCAGCGAATATTTCCTTTGCATCTATATCTGCCGGATTCATATCTGAAAATATTGTGGAGTTTTTTATTGCGCTTATATTTTCCACCACCCTCCTTGTTATTCCCCTTCCTCCAGCCAGTGCCTCCAGGCATCCTCTTCTTCCACACCCACAGAGAGGGCCATTTGGCAGTATGACCATATGTCCGAACTCTCCGGCCATTCCATGTGCTCCTCTATATAATCTATTATCAATAAAAATTCCACCACCAATGCCAGTGCTAATAGTAAGATAAACAAAATTTGAATAATTTTTTCCTGATCCATAAAGTTTTTCAGCTATGGTGGAAGCTATGGCATCATTCTGAAGATATACAGGGACATTAAAATGGTTTTTTAATTCCCCGGTAATGTTATAATTTTTTAATCCAATTATATTCGGTGACGATATTATCGTACCATTTTCGGAATCTACCGGTCCTGCAAATATTATACCTATTTTAGAAATTTTATCTATATTTTTCTTCTCCATAAGATCCTCCCCCATGGAAATTAACTGGCCGGTTATTCCAGATTTGCCATATTCTCTCACAGTCCTGCGTACAATTTTTCCTATGATTTCACCATTTTCATTTCCTATAACAGCTGAAATTTTGGTTCCACCTACATCATATCCCATTATGTACATTATAGCTATATTTACGGAATAGATATAAAGATAGTCCAGATATTTTACTTTGTAATTTTATATTTTCTTGACAATTAGCATAAGTCCTCTGCGTTCTATAATTACAACACGATCTTTTTTTGTAACAGGAACACCTATGTTAAGCGCTCTCCACTGCACACCTTCTACCGCTACGAATCCCTTTCTATTACTACCCATATCCGTTTTAACCTCTGCATTGTGGCCTATTAATGATTCAATACCTGTGTAATGATCATGTACCTGTGATTTTAATATTCTACTTATATATATAATCATGAGGATTCCTATCAGTAAAATTGCAATGGACGTCAGTTCAAATCCTTCTCCATAGGGATTGGGTGAATATCCCGGATTGGAATTTCCGTAGGAAGACCCGAGATAATAGACGCCGGCAATTCCAGCTATTAAACCAAGCAACATGGCCACTCCGTGATTTGTTTTGAATTCAATAAATATGAGCACTCCGGCAATAAAGAGTAAAATGAGCCCAAGTACTGAAGCGTCAATGAGTGCAGCACCTATAAGACCAAGAATAATCATTGCAACACCTATAACTGAAAGAACTATTGTGCCATGGTAAAGATCGAAAAAAATAGCTATTATGCCAACAAGTATAAGCAGTCCCGCAGTAAACGGGCTTCCAAAGAATCCAATAAGATCGTCATATAAACCTTCATTTTTATAATGAATGCTACTGGAACTGAGATTAAGCTTTGAAATGAGCCCGGATAATGATGATGAATGACCGTTGGCAACGTTATCCGTAATTGCAATAGCTGAATTATAATTAATATTGCCACTGACCATTTCACCTGCATATGTACCGTTCCTGCCATGTGAGGATGCAATATTGTACATTACTGAACTCATATCATTTATATCTGCTGTTTCCATGGGCCCGGAAGCACCTATAATATATGGTTTTGCCGCACCTATGAACGTGCCGGAAGCCATATAGACATCATCCGTATCCATTGCAATATATGCCGCGGCATGCGTGGCGGATGCATCTGAACCAATATACGCATAAACATTTATTCCGGAATTCTCGGTAGAATTTATATATTTATCAATTGTCAGTGCACTGTTTAGCATGCCAGAATCTGAATTTATATTAATTATAACTGCAGCCACAGATGAATTGCTCAACCCTGAAAGATCAGATTTCATCATGCTGTAGGTGCCAGGGTCCACTGGTCCTGTTAAGTTTATAACCAGAATCTCCCTGCTGCTCAGTTCTCCATGCTGTACATCATCAAAACTGTTTTGGCATATGGGGGAAACAATGAGTATAAATGTTAACATAATCAAGAGCAACAGAATAATTCTGGTTTTTCTCATCAATTGTAAAATAAAAATGAATTATTATAGTTTCCTAAAAAAAACTTAAAGAATTTAATAATAGATAAATATACCATAAGAATGAGAACTTATATTGCTGATATAGAAAAATTTGAGGATGGAATGGAAGTTACAGTACAGGGCTGGATTCAGGAAATGAGAAAGATAAAAAATTTAATGTTTATTATTGTAAGGGATAATACCGGTATAATTCAGATAACTGTAAAAAAGGGCAGTATTCCTAATTACGATGAGCTCTATGAAATAACAAGGGAATCGGTTATTTCCGTGAATGGTCTGCTGAATAAAAAGAGTATCAGCAGATCAGGAACAGAAATTCTTGCTTCAAATATAGAAATTCTTTCCATTGCAGATACGCCTCTTCCTCTTGGCGTTATTGATAGGGTATCCGCAGATTTTGATACTAGGCTGAATAACCGGTTTCTGGATCTCAGAAAACCAGAACATCTCATAATATTCAAATTTGAAAGCCAGCTTCTATTCGGCATAAGGGAATATATGAACAGGGAAAATTTTATAGAGGTTCATACCCCGAAAATAGTAGGAGCTGCAACGGAGGGTGGAGCGGATCTATTCGGTGTGGAATACTTTGAAAAAAAGGCATATCTGAATCAGTCACCGCAACTGTACAAGGAAATGCTCATTAGTTCAGGGTTTGATAAAGTATTCGAGGTTGGTCCCGCATTCAGGGCAGAAAAAGAAAACACGGTCAGGCATCTCAATGAATTTACATCTATAGATATGGAAGCGGCATTTATAGATGATAAAAAGGCGATGGAATACCTTGAAAGGGCTATATCATATGCAGTAAATAGAACAATAGATATTATGGGAACTGACCTGGACAGACTAGAATATCATATAGATAGACTTGAACCACCATTTCCCAGGATAACATATGAGGAATCATTAAAATATCTAAATAATCAGGGATTAAAACTCTCTTTCGGTGATGATTTCTCACCGGAGGCAAACAAAATACTGGCACAAAAATTCAAAGGTTTTTACTTTATCACCGGATGGCCTACTGATATGAGACCGTTTTATACACATCCGGACACAAATCCAAGATTAACAAAATCATTTGATTTGCAACTGGCAGATATAGAAGTAACCTCAGGTGCCCAGAGGATACATAACTATAGAATGCTTGAGGAGAATTTTATGAAAAAAGGTCTCAATAAAAACGACTTTGAGTTTTATGAAAAAGCATTTAAATACGGGATGCCACCACACGCCGGGTGGGGTCTTGGCCTCGAACGACTTGTGATGAACCTTCTCGGCTTAAATAATGTCAGAGAATCGACATTATTTCCTAGAGATAGAACCAGACTTTCTCCCTGAATTATTTTTATCCTCTCTCCATATATCTTTTTCTAAATCTTCATAGCTGGCTACTTCATCTAAATCGTCCTTTCCTTTCTTTCTGTATAGCGACATTAGAAAGACCAATATATATATTATAAAAGTTATATATAACTTTTTCTATTAACTTTTCGGCATATGATATACTAATTCCGAAATAATATATTTATCTGATTTCACCGACTATTTGAGAAAAAAATTCATTTCATATTCAATAATTTTCAGCAGGGGAATTAATAAAGCAGATTAAAACATCTCCATCTGGTAATAAAACAAAATCATTTAAAGGGAAATAAGGTAAAAATTAATTCAAAAATTGTCTTCAAAGTTTATTTATTTTTGTAGTGCACCTCTCTGTCTGTTCAGTATTACTATAGTGGGAGTTATTCTGTATTTAGCCTTTGATACTCTTTCTATTGATATTATAGCTGATTTTTTCTCAGTGTTTGTAAAGAATTTATTGATTTCTCTCGACAGGCTCCTGTTAATGATTAACTCGACATATATGGGGTTTCCCAGGCTGTAGTACGTGGCTATTACAGAACCTTCTCTTACATTCTCTATGTCCGACCTCTCTATTTCGAAATCATACTTTTCTCCAACTTCTATTTTCAATTCTCTTACCTTATATGATATAAAAAAGAGAACTATATAACCTTTTCCAATGTCTTTTCATGTCAAATTAAATATATATTTAATATGAAAAAATTATTTATTTCAAAAATTGATATAAATATAAATAAATGTAAAATTTAAGACTTATATGCATATGTTAAACCGTAAATTTTGATTGTAATGTAATTATTTACATTTGAAAATTTAATGAGTAGAAATGCCATGCATGTCATTACTTCTCAAGATATACAAAATAATTGCCCACATCAAATGGTTTTAAATCAATTATTTCTTTCACTCTAAAATCCTTCACTTGGCGTGTTGCCACACTTATAATACTCTTATCAGTTCTATTAGATGATATTGCTCTCGCTTTGATAATTAACACCGCTTTTTTTACACTTGGAAATATTTTTGCATTTTCATTGAATATTTGTACCTGATTCCTCTGTGCAATATCCTGATATATAATATCAGGATTGCCGACAAAAAATTGATATTTTTCTGGTAGATTCGCATCTTCCAGTATAGGAAAAATATTTTGTCTTCCCCTTGCCAGTTCGTAAAGCTTTATAAATGAATCATAGGAGAATTCAACAGCAAATATATTCCCCCTATATGAGATATCTGAAACATGGCTAACTGTCGTACCGGTTGATGCGCCTAGATATAGCACAGACGAATCATCTTCAAAAGGAACACTGGCAAATCCTTTAATGATTGCCGCAGCAAGTTTGCTCCTCCTGGGATTCCACTCTCTTATATAAGTTGTTCCGGATTTTTTTATTTTTTCTCCATATACGGATTGATTGTATGATGTTATTGTATATACCTTATTATTATCAGTTAAAATTCTACTATTTATGACTTTTATAGAATGACTATGTTTCTTCATGGTTCATTATACCCTATAAAAATATATAATTTACCTAAAATATTTAAAATCACTGACACATAGTTTTTATATACATATTTACATTCCATCTTTATAAAGAAAAGTCAAAAGAAGCTTGTGGCAGTTTTGGTAATTATAGTACTGGCACTGATTGCCTATGGAATAATTCCTGCTGCTATTGCAACGAGCCCAGGTTCAATGCATAATGGTGATACATACTATATATACGGCACTGTGGCCCATAGATTAACATACGATAATTCAAGTGTTTTACAGGTAAACGACTCTGGTCATTGTTTTTATGTTTTTTTATAATGGATCTGCACCGGCAGTTGGCACACATGTATTGGTCCATGGAAAATATAATAATGACTTTATATTTAGTGCTATAAAAGCAAACAGTGTTTACTCATGGTATTATTCGCTTTGATGGACCTATAAAACTATTAATAATTTCATTACTTTTTCAGGATTAAATAATTATACAAGTTTTTTCATGGGATAAAATCTATATTTCAGATGGGCATATATTATTATGAACTGTGAAATGTGTGGTGAGCCGAGCGATAAATTAACTAAAGTACGCATTTCAGGAGCAATACTGAACGTGTGCCCGAAATGTGCTAAATTTGGCGATCCTATTGAGGAGAAGAAGCTCAACAAAATTAGTGAAAATGTAATAATTAAATTTCCGGAAAAGAAAATAAACGTAGTAACATATAAGAAACCATTCAAAAAACAAGCACCGGTGAGGAAACCTGTAAAAAGGGAAAATGTGGAAGACTATGATGTTGTTGAAGACTATGCGGAATTGATAAAAAATAAGAGGGAAGAAATGCAGATGACCCAGGATGACCTTGCAAAAAAAATATTTGAACGTAAAAACGTCCTTTCAAACATAGAAAGGGGAGAGTTGCTTCCTGATATCAGCACCGCAAGAAAACTGGAAAAGGTGCTCAATATAAAACTACTGGAAAAAAATTAATGTTGCATAGAATTTTAAATTTAATATACTGGTAAATGATTAACGTTGATGTATTACGCTTTAGTCATATCCCCTGCATTATATAAGGTTCTTTTTTTTGTATTATTAACTATACATGTGCTTTCTGCAATTACCTTTGTAGGAGGGTCAATATTTATATGGCTTATTTTGTGGCCTGAATCTTATAAAATAAATGACGATAAATTGCGTACCAGACTTCTGGGTTTTGTGGGTCACCGTTTTGCGTTCTGGACAAACTTAACCCTGGGGCTGCTGATTCTTACTGGAATTCTAATGACATATAGGTATATTCTAGATCCGTTCCTATACGTAAAAAGCTTTGGTGGTGAACTTCTACTAGTAGCAGAGATATTGATAGTTATTATGATTATAATCATGTACGGGAATAATATGTACCATGGAAAATTAATAGTGAGACTTAATGAAGAGGGAAAATTCGATGAGGTTAAAAAAATCAGAAAAGTCACACATATCTATTCAATGATTACAATGTTCCTTCTTATTGTTATAGTTATTCTGATGGTTGCTATGCGTATTTACCATTAGAATATTATATGATAATAATAGAACCGTAAACACTGAAAGTCATAAATAAAATTATAATAGTTTGTTCCTCTGAGATAATGAAAATTTATCTTGCCGAGGCAGCTACTCTTTCAATCTCTTCTTTCTTGCTTATAGCAAATGAATTTGCGTCATTTCTTGCCGCAAGCATAATCTCACTCGCAAGGCACTCTTCTATATGTGTTTTATGTTTGAAAGAAGCTTTTGTAGCTCCACGGGCTATATTTCTAAGAGCCTCATCAAGTCTTCTAGAGGGCGAAACATCAACTGATTTAGGAACTGCAATTCCACCGTACTTCAATCTTGTCACTTCTTCTCTGGGTGCTGAATTTTCAATGGCAGCTACAAATATTTGGACAGGATTTTGCTTGGTTTTTGTTGCTATTATATCAAAAGCTTCACTGAGTACTCTATAAGCAGAGTACTTTTTTCCGGTCCATTTTTCCGTTCTCATGAGGTTGTTAAGCAACCTTTCCACGGTGTTTATGTTCCTCTTTCCGGAGAGGTAGTTAGAAAACCTGCCGCCTGTATCGAGATTAAGATAAGATGTGAGATTTATATATGTTGCAAGTCCCTGATCCTTTATCTGAATTCCTGAAATATCATATTTATTCATTATTAACTGTTCCATATTATCACCTTACTGTTTTCTCCTTTCTTCCGCGTACAAGTTCATTAAGGGAAATGCCATTTACTTTGATTACCTTATATCGAACTCCAGGTATATCTCCCTTACTCCTTCCCATTCTTCCGCCAATACCTTCAACCATTACCTCGTCATGCTCATCAATATAGTTTATGGCGCCATCACCCGGCGCAAATGCAGATAACTGTCTGCCATTCTTTATTAACTGTATTTTAACACATTTCCTGATTCCAGAGTTAGGCTGCTTTGCTTCTATACCGACTTTTTCTATAACAATGCCCTTAGCCTGTGGTGAACCCTCGAGAGGATCGCTCTTCCTTCTCAAATCAAGCATTCTCCTCTTGTAATCTCTATCAGACCACGCATAATGTTTCCTCGCTTTCATTAATTTTTTTCCTGCATTTATACCATTGGGCACTATATCACCTTGAATTTGAAATTATTTTAATAACGTCATTATTTAATAATTTATAATCTTTTCCTATTACTCTCTGGGTACGGCCATTCATTGCCCGGATAAAGTTTTTTCCTATATCCGTATGTATTTTATAAGCAAGGTCAAGAGCTGTATCTCCATCCTTCATTAGATAGGCATCAGGAAGAACATTACCATTTTTATCTGTCCACTTGCTTTCATCAAGGACGGGATATACAACAATATACCCTAAAGACTTTATAATATCAGTGAGAACATCAAAAAAGCGCTTTAAAACTCTTCCATTGATCCGTTCCATAATACCGTTAATTATAGTTTTCTGTGCATCTCCTGATTTATCAGTGAAGGAAAACCTATCACCATCCGGTTTGATATATCCGTTTTTGAATGCCCGTTCCAGAACAAGTTCGTACTGAGCGGAAATGAAATATATTTTACTATCATCAGATTCAATTCTTTCAAGTTCTGCATCGGTTACCATATCAGCCTTGTTTCCTATATTAAAAACTGGTTTAGCATATTTCAGAATTGCCTCAGAGAATCTCTGTATATCATTTTCCGTCCAGTGAATGAGTTTATCGGGGAACTTCTCTCTGGTCATTATAAGAAGCATTTCTTTTTCATTTATGCCAAATGCTGCTGCCTTCTGGAGCATTTTTATCTCAAGACGATCCGGGCTGTTATCCTCCTTCCTGGCAAATTTCAGCCAGTCCTTTGATATTTTTCCCTTCATCCATTGTATTATTTCTCTGTAGACAAAATCAATGTCCTGACAGGGGTCATGCCTCTGTTCTGCAGGGTTGCCCTCAACATCTGTCATCCCGGAAGCATCAAAAAGATTGACAATTATATCAGCATCCCTGATATTATCCAGAAACTCATTTCCCATGCCTTTTCCCTCACTGGCGCCCTCAATCAGTCCAGGAACGTCAATTATTTCCACTGGGATGTACCGGATCCCATCAATACATTTTCCTTCCCTAGGATTGCATTTAGTATGAATTTCATTCTCCGGGCATATATCTTTTATGAAAGAAATGCCTATATTAGGTTTGATTGTTGTGAACGGATAATTTGCGATATCAACATCGATTGAGGTAATAGCAGAAAATAATGTTGACTTTCCGGCATTTGGTTTTCCTATTAAACCTATTTTAAGCATCAGGATTCAACTTCGCGCATATCGTATCCCTTGGGGCAGGTTAATTTACCCTTTATTTTCTTTACCACAATTTTCTTGTTTCCTCTTATGTTCAGAAGATTGCATTTTTCAATATTGGAGCACGTAAGATAATCACACTTCATACTCCGTAATTCAATTGAAGACCCTTCCATGAGCCGTTTTCCGTTCTGAATATTGTATGTATCCTCTACTTCTTCCACATCAATAGTGGATACCTTGTTTTGGTTATAAACAAAACATGGATTAATCTGCTCTTTGACATCCTTTATTCGATAAGATTTACCGAGTTCTAGATTGAAACATACATTTTTTATTCTGCATTCATCGCATTTCCCGGATAATGGTCCTCTGAATGTAAATACCAGGTCTTTTCTGGCTAAATCAACGCCTATTAAACTTATTTTATTCAATTTGATCACATTCCATAAAATTAAATGGTTTATTAAAGTTATCATTCCTCTTCAAATATATTACAAATCAACATACCAGAAAGAAAGCCACTGAGTTTATGATGTGGATGAATTGCTGGAATACAAATATTTATATATTCTATACATATATACATATAATGGGATTTGTAAATATAATAGTTCATGA
>JAKAAT010000057.1 GCA_021802205.1 Thermoplasmata archaeon | reverse complement strand
TTTCTAATCTGCCTCGCCACAGGCGTAAGGTCATTAACGGTATAGTTTTCCATCTATTGTCTTTAATGTATTAACTATGTGTTTAAAAATCTTTTTAGTTTGGATTGCAATAATGAAATTTTATAGTACAATTCCAACCTGTTATGGAATTACTGCATGTACCTAGAATAAACCCAAAAGGAAATAATTGTCATTAAGGTATAGTGGCATAAAGTCTATTTATCCCTGCATTATTACACACTATGATTAAAATAGGCAAAGATGTTTACATGGCAGACAGCGCGGTTGTCATAGGGGATGTAACCATCGGTGATAACGTTACACTAATGGATTCGGCTGTTATCCGTGGGGATGAAAACAGTATAACAATAGGAGATAATACAAATATTCAGGATAATGCAACGGTACATGTTAATCTTGAATATGGCACAAAAATCGGAAAAAACGTTTCCATCGGTCATAATGCCATAGTCCATGGTGCTACAGTTGATGATACAGTGCTGATTGGCATGGGTGCCATAGTTCTGAACAATGCGCATCTGAAATCAGGGACAGTGGTTGCCGCAGGTACAGTAATACCTGAAAATTTTGAGTCTGAAGGTAACTGCATGATTGCCGGAATTCCAGGAAAGGTAAAGCGGGAGGGAGAAAGATATCTCACCATGGCATATCTTAATTCTAAGGAATATACCAGATTAAACAAAGAATTCAGGGAAGGCAAATATCAAATTATAAAAGGAAGCATGCATGAATAAATATATTAAAGGGTTTTTATCTGCAATTTCATTTTTTACACTGATTCCTACTGGAGACAATCATGAAATCAGTAAAAATACAATGTATTTCTTTACAATCACAGGTCTTATTACAGGACTAATTGCAGGTATTCCATATCTGTTCTTAAGACATTACAGTTCATTTATAGCGTCCTCTGTTGCAGTTTCTATCATATTAATTATCTATGGATTCAACCATTTAGATTCAATCATGGATTTCGGAGATTCTTTCATGGTAAGAGGTACAGATGCCAAACAGAGGGTAATAAAGGATAAATACACAGGGTCTGGAGGTATAGGCATGGTTTTAATTATCTATGTACCAGCAATTGCATTTCTTACATTCTTCAATCCATTATCAGGGTTTATGGTAATAATAGCAGGTGAGATGATATCAAAGTATGCAACCATGATTTCCATGTATAGATCAAAGCCATTCGGAAATGGAATAGGAAGCATGTTCATGTCCATGGTTGGAACCCGGTCAGTATTCCTAAATTTAATACCTCTGGTTTTGATAGCCTTATTTAACCTCTACAATATAATTATAGCATCAACCGTGCTTATAATAGCATATACAATAAAAACTGGAATGAATAAACAGTATAATGGACTTAATGGCGATTTAATAGGCAGCATCGGAGAAATTTCGAGGATGCTGTTTTACTTTCTCGCATTCATATTTTTTGTGCTTAATTTAAATTTATTTCTTCTTTAATTTTGTAGATAAGAGCTGGTCATACGCTATTGTATACTTTATTTTCTTATTTCTTATTTCACGGGCAACCTTTTCTGTGAGTTCTTCTATTTCCTCAGATATAATATTTCTATATATTGTCAATTCCTTTTTATCCTGGGGAAAAATCATTTTGAATCTTGTATTCTCCCTTCTGTAACCAAAAGGTTTTTTATTTTTTCTCATCTCTTCCATGTTAAGCTCCAGAAGTATATCATCGTACTGTTTTTCCTCCACATTGAGCTTTGACTCACTTTCAACAATTTCCCATATATCCGGGAAATACTTTTCAAGGTCTTTCCACTGGAAATTATCCTCAAATATGATGTGCCCACTGTAATTTTTCACAAGTACTGATATGTAGATTATACATTAAGTTTTTCTTTACACTTAGAAATAATTATATTTTATTGAGTGATAAGGTATAGAATGGTTAATAGGATTAAGGTTATAAATGATGTCGGAGAGCTTGTTACAATGTTTCATGCTGCCGATACCGACGTTAAAAGAAAGCTACTCCTAGACCTTTCCACGGGATGGGTTACAATGCCCCAGATCGATGAAAAATACGGTGCCGAAGGTAAAAAATCTCTGCATTATCTGGATAAAATAAGGATGATAGAGAGTCAGTGGATTACAGGAGATAAGGGACCGGAAAAAGCATACCATACCTATTATACAAACGTTCAGATTAACCTGATAGGTTCCATGGCGGACCTTTCAGATATTATATATGCTACCACCTTGAGCGAGGAACAGCTTCAGGAATATGAGGATAAAATAAAAGCAATGATGACCAACGGTGGGGTTTTTGTGGGTGATGTTGCAGATTCACTGAGCATTTCTCAGACGCTTCTGAAGGGTATAGTAAGCAGATCATCTGTGCTAATTATAAAGGGTTACAGAATAGAGATGGAAAACGGCGCATGATTACAGTAATAAGAATAGGTCACAGGCCCTTCAGGGATAAAAGGATAACAACCCATGTAGCTCTGGTATCTAGGGCATTTGGTGCAGACAGTATACTTGTAGATGAAAAGGACGAAACTCTCGAAAATACTGTAAACAGGGTTACAGAGAATTTCGGTGGAAATTTTTCAATCAAATCCGGAGTAAACTGGAAGAAGGAATTCAGGGATTTTAAAGGAGTAAGGGTAAATCTTTCAATGTATGGTGTAAATGTTGACGATCGCATAGAGAATATAAGAATGGCTACTGAGGGAAAGGATATGATTATACTTGTTGGGGCAGAGAAGGTTCCAATAGATGCATACAATATTGCTGATTTCAATATTGCAATATCTAATCAGCCCCATAGCGAGGTTTCAGCACTTGCAATGTTCCTCGACCGGTTCTATAAAGGGAAAGAGCTTGAGAAAAAATATGAGGGGAAAATGAATGTTATTCCTATGGACCATGGAAAGTTAGTAAAATTCATTCCTGATGAACAGCAATCAATGAAAATACTATATGAATCAGGTGCAGATGAGAGAATAATATCACATGTAACAACAGTTTATAATTTATCAATGGCAATGGGCAGGTATGCAAATGCAGATATGAAGTTAATAGCTGCCGGTTCTCTCTTGCATGATATAGGCAGGACCAAAACAAATGGAATAAGCCATGCCGTTGCAGGTGCAGACCTTTTGAGGGAGAAGAATATAGACGAATTGATTGTAAGAATTGTTGAAAGACATACAGGTGCAGGCATACTTCCGGAAGAGGCGAAAAAACTTGGATTACCTGATAGGAATTATATTCCTGAAACACTGGAAGAGAAAATAGTTGCCCAGGCTGATAACCTTGTGTCCGGAAAAAATATTGTAACTCTTGCTGAAACTCTTGAAAGGTATAAACTGCAGGGACTTGAAGAACCTGCCAAAAGGATCAAAAAACTTCAAGAGGAGCTTTCTAAGGCATGCGGAAAGGAGCTAGACGAAATTGCTATGGAATTGAACAATTAAACATGTTTTCATTCCTTTCCATTCTTTGATATGAGGAATCTACACGCACCGTAACCATTCACCTGTCTGTGTGTTGATTTGACCTCTGCATCGAGGACATTTTCAAACATGTTTGTTTCCATTGAGCATGCAATACCGAAATGTTTTGATATAGCAAGTATCGGGCAGTTGTATTCAACCATTTCATAGTTTTCCTGTGATTTCTTTAATTCTGGATAGTATCCTGACTCCTGTCTGAGCAGTGCCAGTTTCCTGACCTTTGCATCAAGATCTTTTCCTACCATATCCCCAGCATATTCTGATTTAACCTTTGAATATCGATCCTTTAAAAATTCCTCAATTATTTTTTCATGACCAGTTATTTTCATAAAATTCATGAAATCATCCAGCATTGCGTCCGAAACATTTCCCAGATTTCTATCTGCATTTTCTGTTGCATAAAAAATGTATGAAGGCCTGCCCACATTCTTTTTCACTGTCTTCCTTCCAACTGAACCATTCTGTTCTAGAACTGTAATATGATTCAGAACAGCCATCTTTGTTATACTGAGACTGGATGCCAGTTCTTCAAGGGACATATATTTATTTTTCTTCAGCAGAAGTATTATTCTAATCGGTGTTGGGTATTCTTCCATGCTCAATTAATCAATTATCTGTATAAATAAATATCTATTATAATTTATAAACTTTATAAAGTATTATCTATATATATTACTATCAAATCTTAACATTATGATACCTACAGACCCTAAGGATATCCTGATATTAAGATCGCACAGAAATACAGAGCTTGAAAAGTATATAATGGACGAATATAATGGAGATATTTCATTCCTGTATAACAAAAGAGAACCGAATCATAAATCCCGGAAGAATCATTTGCATATAAAGAATTTTTTTCTATATATCACAGGGAGAAAATAACACTTAACATGTATAAATAAGAAATATGGCATAATTTATTTCAATGATATCTATTACACATTTTATTATTCTGGCACTCATAATGCTGCTAATGAAATTAATATATTTAACAGATCATTCAAGTTTTGTGTCCAACCTGCCAATCTGATTAGCAGGCACGCTATATTTCATCAGTTCATTATTAACAATGTATATCCCCAATCCAACAAAAATTGTTCAGCTAGCTAAATCAGGCATTTGGAGCTAACCTCATTTGTGATTAATAAATTTGGTGTACCGGCATTTTTGACCTATTGGATAGGCGAATATTCCATTAGTTTTTTCATGTCATGAAATTCTACAGTGTAATCAGGCGGTTCGGTGGTGAACGATCAAAGACTTTTTATCTACAACTTTTAGTAATATCAGTATGAATCCCACAAAGTACAGTAAAGCAGAAAGCTCGAAGAGCCTGGAATATGCCAGTGATCCAGAGGATTTGAATATAAATAAAATAATTCCATATATCAACGGAGAAAATGCTGCACCCACCTCTGTGGAAACAAGGAATATGGAGAGATACTTGCCTGCACTTCCGTGAGGAACTATAAAACTCATATAGGAATTTGTGATAGTAAAATAATTTCCATAGGCTATCCCTATAATGGCTCCCAGTATCAGAAACATATAAAATGCATGTATAAAAGAAATTAATAGGATACTGAATCCACTTAAAAGAGGAAATATAAGTAAGAGTAAATCCTTATTTACCTTATCTGCGAGCACGCCGATTCCCACTGTTGATACAGCGGATATCAACAGAATAGTAACGCCGGCTATGGCAACATATATTGCAGCATTTTTCAAATCAAGTGAATATTCAAAATAGTAATACTCAAAAAACACCAGCCCAGAACTACCGACAGTAATGAAAAAATTTGCAATGGCCATCCACCTAAATTTTTCAGATCGTGCGGCACTCTTGATTATCCTAAGAATCCTCCTGCTGATTATTTCAGAATTGCTGATATAATCATCTTTTTTTATTGTCAAAACAGTAACAGACGCACCCACAGCCACGGTAATAAGTATAAGGATTACAGCGAGTTCTATTCTTCCAGATCCGATTAAAAGCCCTGAAAGTCCGAACCCGAATGCGGAGCCAACTAGAGTGAAGAACCCACCTATGCCTGAAGATGTCCCTCTCTGGGATGATGGTATTACATCCCTTATGAGCGGCTGGTAAGACCCGTATGCAATGTTAGAACCTATCTCTATTAAGATATAAATAAGGAATATTGCAAGAACACCGTTTCTTATAAAGATGAATACAATAAGCGATAGAACAACTATTATGGAACCTATCATGATTAATGGTCTTCTTCTGCCTAACTTTGAGTTCAACCTGTCAGAAAAAGTGCCGGAGAGAAAGTTAAATGCGATTCCAATCATTATGCCTGAGAAAGCTATCATGCCAAGATAGATTGTCTGAAGTCCCTGTGGAAGGAATAACTCAATTTCATAGGGCAAAAATAGTGATTCAAAGGACGTCCACAAATAATTGTTTCCAAGATATACTGAATTCATCCCGAAAATATATTTAAATGGTTTCAATGAGTATTTTCCCATTGCCATTATATACATAAAGTGCTTATAAATTAATCTTTCAGTATCTTATAGAACATGGCAAATCCTATGAAAAAGAATAGACCTGCTATATAAAAGACATAACGGAAACCAAGAGAATAGGAACTGGCAAAGTATAAAATCAAACCGTATATAAGTGGAGAGAGGGTGGAGGCACCTCCTGTTGCCATGTTATAATATCCCATGAATTTCCCTGATTCACCGGCAGGTGCCATGTCGCTGGCAAGTGCATTAGAAACACTCATAAAAATTCCGTAGGACATGCCTATAGCAGAGCCAAGAATCAGAAAATAGTCAAATTTTTCGAATTCAGGAATAAGAACCATGGCGATCCCTCCGATAAGGGTAACGTAAACCAGAATTTTTTTTCTTCCTATTCTATCAGATAAAATTCCGAAAATGAATGATGCAAGCGCCGAAGTCATAAGAACTGCTATGCCCACAACAGAAACATAGTAAGCCGGATTCTGATAATTTAAAATGAATTTAAAAAAATAAAGCTCGAAAAACGATAAACCTATCACCCCGGAAAAAACCAGGAAGCTGCCCAGAACAACGTATATATAATCCTTCATACCGTGTTTTAAATTGAACATATCCAGGAATAATTTTCCTATTCCCGGCCTGGTTTGTTTTACTATAACATCTGATTTTTTAATGGTATTCGCAGTGAGAGAAGCAGTTATTATAACAACTATGGCTATTAAAATCAACACATATGACCTGTATATGGTATCTATAAGAAATCCTGTGATTCCGTAGCCCATGGCCGACCCAAGTAATCTGAATATTCCTCCTATTCCGGTTCCCTTACCACGTTCGTCCTCATTCAGGATATCTGCATATAATGGCTGGTATGCGCCTACTGCAATGTTGGAAGAAACCTGAATCATTATATATCCAAGAAGTACACCTACTAGTGTAATGGTCAGAATCTCATTCAGGAAAATTGCGAGAACTATGAACACTGCTCCAGCAAGAATATAGGGACCACGGCGTCCCCATCCAAAATTGTATTTGTCACTGAGTGTTCCAAAAAAAAGTCCAATTGAAACCCCCAGGGCAGTTCCAAGGAATGCTATTATTCCCAGGAATAAACTACTACTATTGTATGATAATAATTCTATTGGTAATATATATGATTCATAAGAAATCCATAGATAATTAGTGCCCAGATGGATGGCATTCATTTTAAATAAATAGCCGTTTGATTTTGATATACGCACCACTTTTTTTAGTTATTATAAGTAAATTAATAAACCTATGTCAGCTATCAGACTCTCCACATGTCTGACTAAGACTCATAACCATAATTGCCAAATCATGTAGCAACAAGGAATAACAGCAATACCATGTCAGCCAATGTTAAAATAAGGGGAATTGATTGTAATTTATGCGCAAAAACAATACCATTCCCCAGCTTTATGATATCAAGGATGTTAAAAAGTTTTTCTCTTCCTCACTGAAGAATATATTCTCTTCAAATGTTAAGCCACAGTCCAAGTACTCATCAGGAAGCATCATCAATGTAATAAGAAATTCAATATCCTCAAGGGAATATATTGAAACATATGTCAGGAACAGTAGCTGCAATAGTATTCCATCTGCTGATACAGTATTCAGGAGGATCAGGGATGTTGCATCAGAATCAGGATCGCATAGACGCAGTGGTTCTGAAAACTTGAAAAGGCATAATATTCATGATGGGATTGAATATATCAGCATGCTCATAGACAGAACTGTCCAAATGACCATTGCAAATGGTGCATTCTCCAATCCTGTGAATGCTGCAATAGATGAGCATGATGAGCCATACTATGGAATTGATAATAGATACCTGATAAATGCACCGTTCCATAGGTTCAGGGGAACTGACAAGGCATACAGGTTTGCAACACTGGAATCTGTTAAGAATGGCGGGAGATTAACTTTATCCATCATGAAGAAGGAACAGCTTGATGGAGTTGACAATGCAAATGAGGTTGATTATCTCCTGAAGCATGCAATGTCTCTGGGAATAAAAATAAATATGGTTTTAATGGACCGCGGGTACTTAGATGCAGGTGTGATAAGAAGGGTGGAATCACTTAAACTTAAATACATAATACCGGCAAGGGATAATCCAAAGGTTCTTAAATATAAGAAGATGGAGATGAAGTATTATAATGGCATTCAATTCCTTGTAATCAATGATAGAATATCATCAGGGAAAGAATCAGTAGAAACCAACTTTGTGCATATAGTATATTACCCTGACAGGAAGAGGCATGATTTCTCCTTTTACACAAATATAAATGTAGATGAGGATAATGCAAGGGAGTTAGCAGAGATATACAGGGAGAGATGGGGTATAGAGAATGGCTACCTGGAAAAGAAGGATGTCAAGGAGAAGACACATTCACCTGACATGGGTGTAAGGTATTTCCTCTTCTTCCTTTCAGTGCTGCTGTACAATATGTGGGTACTTTTTAATCTTCTTAGAAGAATGGCAAACTATGGATGGGTTACACTCATGGACTTTATTATATCCATGGGCAGAGGTAAATGGAATATAGTTATGAATGACAATGGATGAAACATAGCCATTGGGGTTAATAAGTTACAGATATTCAATGTGTATGTATAGCTTAAGCTATGCTGATGAGTAATGTTTCTCATGATAATCCTGCAAAATTTAACGGCATATGTCATTTATAGCACTACAGTAATGGGAATTCATGAGAGAAATGAATTGAAGAAAAGGATGTTTTCAGGTTAAAGGGCTGTATTACATCATTGGCTACTTACACATGCGGAGAGTCTGGCTATATGTACCATTCTTATTATCTTTGATATAGTTTAGTTTTATATCCAATTAAAATTAAAGGCTTAACCACTACAACTCATTAAATTCTATGGTCTAATTAATTGACTAATGGATAATTTCTGAATTTTCATACGTTTTTATATATCAGAAACCTTCACAATATTGGTTTTATGTATATATCAATGTTTAGCACGTACCGATTTTGATTTGTCCGATATCAGAATTCGTATTTTACATATCCATGGAAAGAAATAATTCTATCACAGGTATACAAAAATTATTATATAAATTAACAATAGATTTGTTATGGAATACCTGGAAGCGTTATCTGTAGCATCATTCATTATTGGTGGAGTTTCGGTGGTATGTGGGTTTTTTCTAGCTATTTTTTTAAGCAGTATAGGTTCATATTTAGGGAATACCTTAGCAGGTACCGCATTTTATTCTGGTATGGGTTTGGTGATATTTTTTTGGATAATGGCATACGTGATATTACCAAAATCTAAAGGACGTCAAAATAAAACGATATCATAAAAATCGAAATTTATTGTAAAAATAACATTATATTATAAGACTATTAGAAATAATATTAACGTTGGAAATATTGATTCAGAAATTAATATATTAGAATATATATATAAATATAAATTTTTTTCATAATTAAAAAGGGAGATATAAGGTCTTGACCTGTTTAATATAGATCTTGGATGGGTATACTCTTTCTGTGATAAGGAGCTGGATAATGGAAAAATGAAAAAAAGCTTAAGAACAGACATGGAAGATCTGCGTAGATATGTTGAATATACAGATCAGAAAATAACTCTCCCACACTTTAAAAAGGAGTCTGATATGGAGGTATGGTTCCTGAACATACAGAGTTACAAAAAATTATAGATGTGTGCAGAAAAGAGCAGAAACGACCAATTAGGGATATAAAAATAGGTAGGTCACATTGCGAAATGACACCGGATAGAAACGGAAATCATGTTATTTTCTGATGGTGGGATGCGAGTATCGGAATTGGTCAGGGTCAATTTAAAAGAGCTTTTAAAAAAGGGGTTAATTATAATATCATCAAAAAACGAAGCAAATAGGAACGTTGCTTTGTCCGATAAAACAATTGAAATATTAAAGAACTATATAAAAAAATTATAAAATTAATTCGGTTCTGTATGC
>JAKAAT010000007.1 GCA_021802205.1 Thermoplasmata archaeon | reverse complement strand
TATTTAAATAGCAATATTAAAAATAGTCTTTTGCCTGTAATTTCCAATGGCTGTTTTTATTTTTTGTATTTTCACTATCATATATCCAACGGTAACTGTATAATAATTTATTGCAATTAATGAGCGATGAAAATAGAATGGAAGGTAGCCTATGGATACATTATATTTGGCTCCTTGATGCTGGTGATATATCTATTTACCCATGACTATGAACTTTCAGTTGCGGCGGAAATAGTATTTATACCATTTTATTTTTTTCATTCAATAAGGCTTAAGGGCGTAAAATATACTGCTATTTTTTTCTCTGTGTCATATTCATTATCCCTTATTATTGAAATTATTGGAGTCCATACTGGAATTCCCTTTGGAAAATATTCCTATTCTCATATTCTGGGTCCTGAAATTTTTGCGGTTCCTGTTGCTGTGCCATTTCTCTGGTCCTCACTTCTTTATTTCTCCTCACTGGCTACCAGAGGTCGTATATTGATTCCTGCTATTTTGCTTGTGGCTCTGGACATATCCTTCGATCCGAGATTCTCAAGACATCTCTGGCGCTGGGCTGTTCCAGGCGCATATTTCAGAGTTCCATTGACAAATTTTATGGGGTGGCTCATAACATCCATTTTTATTTATTCTGTACTTTATATTTTGATAAAAAAAGAAGATAACTTAGATATTAATGGGCTGATATTTTATACTGTTCTCGGCTACTTCCAGTGTATTGAAGATGTTGTGGTTACGCTCTATCTTCCTGCAATTATCTCATCTATTATTTTCACTATCATATTTGCCACAGGATACATAGCATGGAATCATGGGAGACTGAATAAAACTCCATCCGGACCTGTTAATTTTCCTAACAAATAGTTATATAATAATATCATATAATGAATTTGAATGTTCAAGGTTAAGCTTACCCTGAAAAAATCAGAGTATTTGAAGTACCTGGAGGCAATAAAACCGGAGGTTACAGAAACCTTCGGAAGGTCTAAAGTTAGTCTGGAAGAAGACGCATCAAATATCTATATAATTATAGATGCACCCGATGCCTCATCATTAAGGGCCAGTGTTTCTTCAATTACCCGGGTATTGAACGTAACAAAAAAAATAATGGAGGAAGATGTATGGTAGAACCCAATTTAAATGCATATTTGCAGAACCAGATAAAGCAGGCACAGGACATGCAGGCACAGATAGAACAGATAGCCAGCCAGAGATACCAGCTGGACATGAAGGTAAAAGAACTGGAAAAAACATTGAAAGAATTGAACGGCATAGAAAAAGATGTTCCCGTATACAAAAATGTTGGACCTGTTATTTATAAAATTGATGATAAGGAAAAATTAATATCTGACCTGGATGAACAGCGCGAGCTGAGCCAGATGAGATTAAAAACACTGGAGAACCAGCAGAAATCACTTGAAGATAAATACAAGGAACTGGAGCAGGCAATCCAGAAAAGATATGAAGAATCAACAAGGTCCCAGAATAACCAGGGAATAAATTAATTTTTATTACATAGTTTCTAAAATTTTCTTTCTTATCTTCGATGAGCTATTTATTACACCGTTATAGGGAGATACTCTTCTGACCTTTGTATTGAGGCCCATTTTTCTGCATTCACTTTCTATATAAGAATCGTCGAATCTCTGATCATAGCCCAACGTAATAATATCTGGTTTCTGTTCGGCAACTGTCTGGAATATGTTTTCATTGCTATGGCCTATAACAGCTTCATCAACAACCCTGAGCTCAGCCACCATTTGTGCTCTTTCCTTTTCATTGAAAATAAGCTCCTTCCCATGCTTTTCGGCGTAATAGTCAGATGCTATAACAACAATAAGATAGTCACCGAAGGATCTTGATTCCTTTAGATAATGTACGTGACCTAAATGCAAAATATCAAAAACCCCGGATGCCATCACCTTTATCATTAGTAAGTTAAATACTTAGGCTTTTATAAATAATTCGATGGTTATGTCATCATAATGCATGGATTTTATATTTATAAAATTAGTTATTGTTTATTACCTGCGCATTCAGAAGCCGTATATTTTTCAATAAACTCTCTTGCCCTGCCAATAAAGTCTTCCTTCACTAAATTCAGGTATTCGCAGTCTAAATACTGTTTGTTTTTTAGGTCCTTCACAGCTTCTTCATAATTTGAATATATTCCCTTTGCTATTGATTTCAATAGTGAAAATACATCATTAAACTCCTCAACGTGCTCAAATTCCAGAAATTTATAAATCTGGATCTTGTCTGAATTTTCAACAAGCTGGCAGAATAGTGATATTACATCGCCCTCCTCCCCAGAATCTACTACAATCCTAGCATGTTTCATAGATTTTTCATAGTCTTTACTGTACAGATAGGATCTAAAATACTCATAATTTTTTTCAGTATCATATACGGATTTGCACGAATCCAGGTATGTCAGTGCAATATCTGGTTTTCCTGTATTATTTAACTGTGTGGCACACAGTAACTTTGCCTCCTCGCTTCTATATTCATTGCATAATTTTTCTGAAGTTTTAAGTGCATTATCATAATCTCTGAGAAAACTCTGTCCAAAGTATAACAAGGCGAGTATTTCCGCATCTTCTTTCCCATATCTCTTTATCTCTTTTACCAAGAGTTCATAATCATTGTTTTTTAATAAAAAATAAAACCATAATTTATATGCATCAATATCGCCATTCTCAAGTATTTTTTTGTAAGTGCTGTAGGCTTCCTCTTTTTTCCCCTGGGAAATTAGAATGTCTGCTAGCAAATCATAAAATTCGTTGACTTCTGGATAGAATTTAATAAATTGTCTGTATATCTCCTCTCCGGAGTTATTCAGTCCAACCATCTTCAGAAAATCATTCAGTGCATATAAATATCCAAATTCTGCCGTATTTCCAAATGCCTCTGCAGTGGTTTCTATGTATTTCTCTGGTTCTTCTCCGGACATGTATATTGCCAATATTATATTATAAGCATCCTGATTTCCCCTATCATATTTTAAGGCCAGCTTTGCCTCGGACAGTGACTTCATTTTCTGGTCTTCATGAAGGTAAATGTCGGCAAGTTCTGAATGGGCATCTGAATCTGTTATATTTGTCTTTAAATATATTTCCAGAAGAGTCTTTGCCTCATCAAAACGCTGAAGTTTTTTCAGTGAAATGGCCTTAGTAAAGTAAGGTGTATCATCCTCTGGACCGATCTTTATTGCCATGTCAGCATATTTTATACTGTTTTCATAATCCTCTATTGAATAATAACAGAAACTTTTATGTGAATAAATTGCTGGATTGTTCTTGTATCTGCTCTCCATAACATCAAGTTCCCTCAGGGCCCCTTCATAATCAGCCATTTCAATAAGCACTTCAATTTTGTGAAATAGATAATTTCCCTTTGATGGTCTCATATTAATTGCTATATTTATATATTCCAGTGATTTTTCATACTCTCCGGATTCAAAGCTTTTCAATGAGAGATCATAATATTCTTCATCGCTTTTTTTAATTCCGAACATATCTAGTTATTTTACGGATTTATAAATAATATTTGAATTTTGTATGCTGCACATCACCTTCTGCCCAGGAGTTTCTACTAGAGGTTATAACCTTAAGTTTAAATAATCCTTAGAAATTATAAAACATATGCAGAATATAGTAGAAGATGTTTATGAAGAGCTCAAGGCAGCAGTTGAGAAGACTGCGAACCTTCCATGCGCCATTGCATATTCAGGTGGTCTTGACAGCTCTCTTCTTCTGGGACTTTCAGGTTATAAATACATACCGTATACACTGGGATTTTCTGATTCCAGGGACATAGAAAATGCCGATGAGGCATCAATGATTCTGAATATTCACATAAAGAAAATAATACTGGATGATATTGATATTCAGAGTTACATATCACAGTTAAAGGAAATTGATCCTAAAATCACAAAAATGGAACTGGGATATGAGCTTGTCCTTTTCATACTCATGGATTTCATACCTGAGAAATATGTTGTGACCGGTCAGGGTGCAGATGAAATATTCTACGGCTATCACAGGTTTATTGATAATGTAAGACTGAAAAATGACACATACCTTAACAGGCTTTTCAATGTAACGCTTCCCAGGGAGAAGAAAATGGCAGAATATTACGGAAAGGAACTTATTACACCCTATATTTCACCAGGAATTCTCAGAATGAGGCACAATATAACAAGGGATGACAATATAAAGGATACCAGAAATAAGATAATTCTACGTGAAATAGCAAAAAAGATAAACATGCCAGATGAAATATATTCAAGGAACAAAACAGCAGCTCAGTATGGTTCCGGCATTAATAAATTTCTTTTAAGACAAGATGATAAAATATTTAGAAATGAATAAATATTATTGTGAGATATGGTAGTATATAACTAATGGGATAAACAATGACATACATAGGAATAATAGGAGGCAGTGGTCTTTACAGTATAATGGAAAGCAAGAAAACAATTGATGTTGAAACACCTTACGGAGAGCCATCCGCTCCAGTTGAAATCGGAGAGATAAATGGCGTGGAGGTTGCATTTTTGCCCAGACACGGAAAGAAACATACTTTCCCACCACATATGGTAAATTATAAGGCAAACATATTCGCAATGAACAAACTGGGTGTTGAGCGAATTATTGGACTAAATGCGGTTGGCTCACTTAATGAGGCATACCATCCCGGTGATATAGTCATACCTGATCAGTTTATAGATTTTACAAAACGCAGGGAACTGACATATTACAATGGTCCTGATGTTTACCATATATCCATGGCAGATCCATTCTGCAGCGATATCAGTACAAAAGCCTATGAAACAGGTAAAAAATTATCTTATCCTGTCCATAGAAGTGGGTCTTACCTCTGCATAGAGGGGCCCAGATTTTCTACAAGATCCGAATCAAAAATGTTTAAAAATTTCGCAGATATAATCGGAATGACACTGGTTCCAGAGATAAATCTGGCAGCTGAACTGTCAATGTGTTATGGCATGCTTGCAACGGTTACAGATTATGATGCATGGAAGGATGAGGCAGTGGAAGCCTCTGATGTAATGCAGATTATGAAGGAAAGCGAGGAAAAGGTATCCAAAATGTTATATAATTTAGTTCCACAAATTAACGGTCAAAGGAATTGCAAATGTTCTTTGAGATTAGAAAATGCAAAAGCGTGATATAAAATGAAAATAAAATTTCTCGGCGGAGCCGAAGAAGTCGGAAGACTAGCAATAAAGATAGAGGATAAGCAGAGCAAGATAATGATAGATTATGGTATAGAGCCGGAAAAGCCACCGGAATACCCAATGCCACCTGAAAAGGTGAACGATATATTCCTGACCCATGCGCATCTGGATCATACAGGTGCACTTCCAGTGTATTACCATAGCTTTGAGGCAAATTTCCATGCCACGGCAATGACAGCTAATAGTATAAAACCTATACTTATGGATTCGCTGAAAATCATGAGGCTGGAGAATTACACAAAGATGTTCAACGAGGAGGATGTTGATAACCTCTTCAAGTCAATGGTAACAGCGAAATACGAGCAGCCATTCCAGGTGGATAACCTGACGGCAGTGGCACACAGTGCAGGTCATATACCGGGATCCTCAATGTGGTGGTTCCAGGATTCAAAATCATTTATGATTACCGGAGACCTTTACACAAGGGATACAAATCTTTTATACGGTGCAAAGCCTGTAAAAACAGATATACTGATAATGGAAAGCACATATGCGGGAAGGGATCATGAGGATCGTGATGAGGTCATACAGAGGCTCAAGGACAGCATAAGGGAAACCATAGAGAATGGTGGGAGGGTAATTTTACCCACCTTTGCCATAGGAAGGACCCAGGAAATGATCATGACCCTACGTGATATGGATTATAGAATTTATGTGGATGGAATGGGAAACAAGATATCATGGATATACATGGACACACCTGGATTTTTAAAGGATCAGAAATTATTCAGAAAATCCATGGGCCGTGTAATACAGGTAAGGAATAACAGGATGAGAAAGGAAGCAATAGAGGAGGCAGACATCATTATAACAACATCTGGTATGCTGGACGGCGGACCTGTGCTTGGATACATAGATGCATTCGCTGAAGATCCCAAATCTGCAATATTCCTTACTGGATACCAGGTCGATGGCACAAACGGAAGGAGCTTAATAGAAAACGGAACAATACAGATAGCAGGTGCAACAATAAAACCTGCAATGAAGATTGATTTCTTTGATCTTTCAGCACATGCAGGCCATTCTGACCTTGTAAAATTCATAAAGGGAGTTGATCCGGAAACCGTTGTATTATGCCACGGTGATCAGAGGGAAAAACTTCAGGAATCGTTACCTGAATACAAATTTATACTGCCATTCAACGGCCATGAATTTGAGATCAAGTAATTCACCTATAATATCTCTTATATAATTTTTCATAAGCATAATTTATATTTTTCATTTTTTCAGAATATTCTTCCTCATTTTCAGGAGTGGTAAGATCGGGATGATACAGCTTTGCCATTCTCCTATATGCATTTTTAATTATCTCTGGATTATCAGTAGGCTCTATCTCAAGAATACCGAATAGGTCTTTATCACTACTCTCTTTCTCCTTCGGTTCGGATTCTCTGTAATTTTCACTGTCAATATATTCATAAAATACATAGCCTTCCCTTATTGCCATCCCGTATTTCTCAGCTGCGTTTATTAAAGTTTCCTGCACAGCCCTTGCAGATTTTCTCTTCAACGACGGGTCAATAAATATGTGTGCAAAGGATTTTTTTCCCTCTTTGTTATGGTAATAACACAGTATTATACCATTATTTATGGATTCTCCAACCCTGAATGACCATCTTGTATCGCCGAATTTGTCGAAAACATTCTGCCTGTATAGGACCTTTCTCTGCAGCAGGTTCCCGTTTACGGATATTTTCACGGTTTTTTTGCCATTGTTGATTATTGAATCATCTGAAATCCAGTAAAGGAATATATACTGGTATACTTTTTTCCCCTGAAATCCGTAAAGGTCGTTGTCAAAAGAAAGTGTTCCGTTAATTTTTTTAATTTTTTCCGGTTTACCGAATTCAGAAAATGGTATATCATCTGGAACAGCCATGTTAATCGGTCATTTGAATGAAGTATAAAAATCTGCACCACTGGAATTCAGTCATAGAAATACTTATATTATATCCTAAAATATTGGAAGCGGGCTCGTGGCCTAGTATGGATAAGGCACCGTCCTTCTAAGTCGGTGATCGTGGGTCCAAATCCCACCGAGCCCGTAAATAGTTATAATTAAAGTGGGATTGAAACGTTCTTATTTCTATTGGGCTCAATTAAAAAATAACTAATAATCATTGCTATTGCCAGGGCTATAATTAATATTATCAGGAGTAGAAATATGGAAATTGAGTATACATATCCTCCAGTAAGTATCAATAGAGCACTCGAAATCAATACGCCTATTGAAAATGCAGAGGAACTAGAAATTTCTCTATTTTCTCTGGCATATATGGAGAAATAGAAATTATGATTCATGCCTCCTATCCCTATAAGGAACAGTGCTATCAATATGGTGTACCAGTAAGGAAGAAGAAACAATAAAACAGATACAAGAAGGACAAACTGTATTAAGAGGACAAAATTTTTATTATGGTCAAATTTTGTGGATATGGCACGGCCTATTACTATTGCACCAAAATATCTAAATAATAGAAATAATGGTATAAAATAAATTAAGATTTTTCTGTCATAAAGAAATAGCGGTAATAATGGAACGAAGATAAATGTAAGCTGGGATATGGCTCCATAACCCAGTGATTTAAATATTGATTTTATCCCGATTGAAGTTGTTATTTCTCCGGATTCATATCTCCTGAGAAAGATAAGCGGCAATCCTGATATCACGACAATTAAGGACGACACCGTCAGTGTTATTCTAAGGTAATTGTCCAGAAATACAGCTGCAAATGTCAATATACCTCCAATTATATAGCCAATCCGTATGCTTGTTGATATTAAATTTACAAGATTTTTTGTGAATGTTTCCTCACTGGATATTTTACTGATCATTGTTGCTAGAGGAGCCCATCCAGCACCACCGACGATGAAAAGAATGTAGCCGAACCATATTAACGGCAACTCGTTGAATGATACACTTAAAAAAATCCCAATACCCGGAATGATATAAAACAAGATAGCTGAATATTTCAGTCCCAATCGATTAATAATTCTCGGGTTAAAAAATAATACCACTGCCTCTATTATAAGTGATGATGCATAAATTACTGAATATATTACAGTGTTAAAGCCCTCCTTCACAAATAAAATTAAAAAAAGAGAGGTAAAAATAAAGTAGCCAAGCCCATTAATAAGGTTTGATGAAACAATTAACTGACCATCATTATTCATTTTAGCAGACTCCTGATTTCATGGAATACACATATAGTTATCTATATAAAAATTCACGTTTAACGAATAATTAAAGTAGTTGGCGCTCAGAATTTTTATTGGATTGTAAGGTATGTTATTGAAGTAGGTATACTCATATA
Organism: Thermoplasmata archaeon; assembly: GCA_021802205.1. Classification (GTDB taxonomy): domain Archaea; phylum Thermoplasmatota; class Thermoplasmata; order Thermoplasmatales; family Thermoplasmataceae; genus Ferroplasma. The sequence goes on along the minus strand of JAKAAT010000007.1, from coordinate 36,523 downwards.
TTTTGCCGTAAGTACGTATGTCCGCAAATGCGTATACCTGCATAGATAATGAACTCGAGCCATTTTCATAAGATTCTATCTGATTTTTACATGTTGTATTAAAATAATTATACCATTCTAAGCTGATATTCTGCAGAATACTACCATTCAATTTAACAGTGCTATTATGAAAATACAAAGTTTTGTTTAAAATTTCTACGTTGCACGCCGGATTATCTGTAAAATGTATGTCAATAGATTTTGGCGTTTCCATATATATTGATATTGAATAGCTGGTTATTTCGTCTGCAATTTCTGAATCCTGCATATTTGGAATCAATTTTATGTCATAAATACCATTTTGATCATTAGTTACATTATTAAGTTTTGCACCTGTATTGATTTTTTTAATTGCATTGACATGCAGTGGATTTTCGTTTTCATAATAATAAATTCCAGCAAGGGATGTTGAAATTATCAAGATAGATATTAAGACTGCTAAATGTTTTTTATTTCTCATATTATATACATATAAAAGTAATTAAAATATGTATATTAATTTTTGCATGAACATAATTCGGATTCTGCAATATATCTACCTCGTTCTAAAAATAGACATCCAAACTTTTATACAGTTCTGGATAGAGGAATACCATAATCAGGCCTGAAATTCCCAGTATATACCATGAATCTTCATAATTCATATTTAATGCTATATATACAAACAGTGCTGGTGAAACTACCTCTATAATCTTCTGCATGAAATTATTGAATCCCAGTGAAAATGACACGGTCCTGTTATTACGTTCCATGGACATGACCGTATAATAAACCATTGTAAGCATAGCTACTGTTAATATGCCGATAATCCACACTGTTGCTATTAAAATGTAGATATTACTAACAAATGGGATAGATTTAAACAGCAGAGAAGCGGTTATACCAGTATATACATAAATAAGTGTTTTGTGATCCGCCATTCCGAAATATCTTCCGTAGAGATACCCACCGAATATTCCCATTATAAAGTATATAGATACAGTAATTCCTGAATCGAGCCGACTCATAATGTGTGTTTTTTTCAGAATAATATACGAACATTTGACCGATAACTGTTTCAGACAGTGCACCGATTCCTGCCGAAAATCCTGGCATCCACCTGTATTTATTCATTATAATTTTCTTGAAATTGACAGAGAAATCTCCGGATTTATTTACAGTAACGGATTCTTCTTTGAAATGAAGCATAAAAGATATTACTGCAAGTGCCAGAATTCCAGAAATGAACATTGAAATTCTCCATCCGGTAATGGAGTCAATAATAATCCATCCTGTGATGCCTATTCCTGAACCTATTCCGAACAGAGCATTATACATTCCGGTCCTTCGTGATACCGTTTTGCTATCATTTCCTCTTGTTAAAAGTGCCAGTGCCGGAGATGAGAACATGGCACTACCGATGCCAACAGACATATGCGTTATAAAGGTCTCTGCGAAGTTTTGCGATTCACCTGTTAGAATAGAAAATAATCCTATTATGAATAGTCCTGCTACTGCTATATGTCTCGGGGAAATCCTTGAAGCAAAAATTCCGCCGATAAATTGAAATGGCATTAATCCTATAAAGAAACTTGTTGCAACAAACCCTATTTCCAGTTCCGATAGCTGAAGTTGACTTTCGATTAAAATAAAAGCTGGAGCTATGGCAAACCAGGTAATGCCGTAAATTAATCTCGAGGTGTATACCGGAAATGTAAAAAACTCCTCCCTATTCATGTATTTCTGTCTTTAAGATTAATTTTATCAGAGCTAATAGCAGTGAAAATTCATGATAATAATTTATTTATTGTTCTATTGCCCACAACAACTACTTTTCCATCTATAAATCGCGATTGAGCGAAGTTATTATTGATTAGCAATATTTTGCAGTTCATCCAGAAGCTCCTTCTCCACATGATCTGACCATGCAATTTCTGGGATATCTACAACGATAAATATTTCAGAAATAAGGATAACCTCTATTGCTGTAACTGCAATATCTCCAAGGAGCCTTCCGACTCCAACCTCAACTTTAACCTGTCCAGAATCTGATGTGAATATAAATGTAAGTGCCCTGTCAGCAGCAACGAGTCCCCTAAGAATACCGAATTTTTGGGCCTGCAGTATGGCTTTATCGGGTTGTATATTACTCTGCACTCTCCATTTATTATCGGTCAGATACGTTGAAAAAGCCTTGACAAGATCATCTACACTTTTTGTGGTGGTTATTATCCTCTCCTTTTTGAAAATTTCCATAATATGGAAATTATTATACTGTATTATACTTTGCTGTTTATTCCACAGTTTGATGAGCATCCTTACTTAACACGAATTAGCGTCTAAATTATGTTATTATTTCTATGGTTATATAGTCAATAATATACAAATTTATTAGCTGAAGTTTTATCACCATTCATGAGAGCTTACATATTTATCAGACATGGTGAAAGCGATATTAACGTGGCAAAGCTTCTATCCGATGATATAGAAAACAATTCCCTTACAGAACAGGGAAAAATGCAGGCAGAAAGGACAGCCATGCAGCTGCGCGGGCTTAAATTTGATGGAATAGTGAGTAGCCCCATAAAGAGGGCTTATGATACCGCCACAATAATATCAAATTATACAGGGTTGAGCATAAAAATAGACGATCGCCTGAGAGAGATAGACCTTGGGAAGGCCAATGGCCACAACATTAATGAATTCCAGGAGAAGCTTTACCCAAATTCCCATATAACAGGTGATACAAGGGATAGTCTGGGGATGGAGCCATGGGAACATTTATGGAAACGAGTCAAGGGCTGCATCGACGATAATCATGGAAAATATATATTTGTCTCCCATTCAGATCCTATCAGGGCAATAGCTTCTTACTATCTTGGATTCTCAGAGGCAGATAGTTTCGGCATGGCTATAAAAAACGCATCAATGACGGTAATAGGAAAAGAACCATTGAGAGTTCTGTGCCTTGGTGCAATAAATCTCGATGATAAAATAAGGTCCATATTCTCCTAAACCAATTTGAATACTGTTTATCATTTTGCTGCTGCCCTTCTGGACGGTCTTTTCTTTGACTGAATATTCATTCTCTTCAAAAATGAACTATTTATTGTGAAATAAAGTATGCCCACAACAAAGCTGCCAAGTGCAATTATGAGCCAGAATAAGGCCGTCTGATTCTCATAGTAAGCCAACATATAAAGTCCCACTATAGAACCGGAGAATGAACCAGCACTTATAAATAAGTTATAAATGCCTATATATGTCCCTTTCATATTTTCTGGAGCTATTGATGTAATTATTGTCTGTGTGGTGGGTGCGACGAAATCCTCGCCGATGGTCATGATTCCCATTGAAATCATGAAATATAATATATCCTTTGAAAACATCAAAACCATGAAACCGAGGAAATAGAAAATCATTCCAATAAATCTGAACAACACTGGATTTGATGATTTATTCATTACCTTGAATATGGGATACTGCAACAGTACAACAAGTATTCCATTGAGCGAGTATATATATGCTAAATAGAGTATGGGCAAACCTTCGAAATCAAAGGCATACAATGTCAGTGACGCTCCTCTTTGCCTTAACATGAATGCCATTACTATGCCTATTATTATGAACACTATAAAAAATCTATCCTTATAGGCAAGTTTTATATCTGATTTTGTGAGATATAGCGCCTTTGACGGAAAATAAGTTTCTCTCACACTGAAATAAAGTATTCCTATTTCTATGAATGTGCTGATTCCGGCTAGCAGGAATATGTACTGGAATCCGTACACAGAGAGTACTGCACCCATTATGGGCCCTATTGCCGCACCTGCATTTGCAAGAACCCTTATAATGGTATATCCTGAGAGCCTTTGACCCAGAGAAGTGACATCCGCTATGGATGCCTCTATGGCTGGATACTGCAATGCATTTATGATTATGGTTGAGTAGAAAAGTAAAATCAAAAGAATTGCGGGCATTCTGTACAATACGGTAAAATACATGGCAATGTATAGCAATCCCGCCGGAATCGGTATTAGTATAAGAAACACACGCCTGCCTATCCTGTCCGTTAGTATACCCGAATAATATTGCACTATGGACATAATAAGTATTGCAATTCCAAGTACTATACCGGTTTCCAGGAATGATATATGGTATATGAATACAAATATCAGTGGCAGGAAAATAAATGTGGAAACCCTGCCTGAAGCCCTTATCAGACGCGTAAATCCAAGGTACCATACTCTTTTATCTATACTATCCATTTTCACGCCTCCACCTTTTCAGCCTTATCATATTTACCCGGGCGCCATGATTTTATCATGGTGTAATAAAGTACTCCGCCAATAGCCTGCAGTGAACCGCCTATAACAAGCGGAAAAGCAAAATTTAAATCCATGAGATAACCGGAGGCACCACTTGTGAGCTGTGATGCTCTCCCGGAAACACCCTGTATGGCAGTAGATGTGCCATAATCCTCCTTATCAATACCACGTACATTGATTGCACCTCTCATTGGTGATCCGATCCCGGCAATTCCCATCCTTCCCACATAAATTAAACCTGCAAGGAAGAAGAATGGTGTAAATGCCATAATAATGAATAGTGAACCCTGCAGTACATGGGCTATTGATGCAATTTTCAGGGAGTCAAACATTCCATTTATATATTTCCCTGATACATAGGATCCGATTGCTGTAACCGCATATCCAACAGTGTACGTATATCCTATCACACTTGGGTCTATATGGTATTTAAGCTCAAAAAGGAGTGGAAGCAGTGGCATGGAAATTCCTATAGCGGCCGCATTTATGCTGTTAGGCAAGATAATTCTCATGAGAAAGCCAAAGCTCTGTTTCTTCATAACTTTCGTTGTTTTCTTCGGTCTTCTGTATTCTTTTAGTCTTGAAAGAGATATCAGTGATGCAAATACAAGTATAAATGAAACAAAGAAAAATGTGCGGTAGAACATAATCACTCCAATAATATTTTCTATGAACACATAGGAACTCAGAAATAAACCACCAAATATTGAAAATGCAGAAGCGGTTGCCAGTAAAAGAGACAGTTTTCCAACCCTATTGTTTTCAGCTCCATAATTATTTGCAACAAAGGCAGTCATTCCTGGTGAGAACGCACCACGCATGCCTCCGGCTCCTCCGGTTATTCCCGCTATTATAGCACCGGTTCCGATAAAATATATATTTGTGGATACTGTGATTAGAAGCATCCCGACAACCGGAAATATTTCCCCAAGAAACAGTATTCTGGAATACCCGATTTTATCACCAAGCCTTCCAAGAATCAATGTCAGAAAGACATTGAATAATGTAATGGGAACATAAAGAAGTCCTATGAATATTGCAGAAAAATGGAGAAAATGAAGATAAAGGGGCAGTGCAAGTGTCACAAAGATCAAAGCCGAACTCCTTGTAGCCCTTGAAATAATAAGATACTTGAACGAGTTGTTTACTTCTTCAGGAGAATCAGAAAACATATCACACTATATTCTTTATTAGTATATTATTTATTTGTTTAATGATATATTGCGCCGCTTTCTGGCATTTAAAACCCTCACAAAGAGATATATGACAACAGCTGCAAAAGCGGCAATGCCAACATAGGAATATTCATCAAAATACTTTAGAAGCAGCTCCCAGTGAGACCCGAAAAGTATGCCGAGATAAATTAATACAGCGTTGTAAATCATATCTCCTGTAAGTGTATAAATAGAAAATTTTTTAAAATCCATTGTAGCTATTCCTGCCGGTATGGAAATAAACGTTCTGAATACCGGAATAAATCTAGTGGTAAATACAGAAAGGTCCCCGTATTTATTGAACCATACCTTTGTTCTGTCTATGGTGTCGCTCTTCAATAGGAAATACTTGCCATAATGGATTATGAATGGATCACCGCCATATTTACCAACTGCATAGGCAATCCATGCACCCACGAGATCTCCAACAGATCCAGCAATAAGCAGCAGTACAATGGATGGATATGGCCCGAAGGAATCCATAAGCCCGTAAAACGCAAGATACCCTGAAAATGTCATTACAACTTCTGAGGGAATTGGGAGAAGCATTCCCTCCAGAAGCATGAGGAAGAATACTCCAGTGAGGCCCAGTTTGACGATTAACACCTCAACGAATTTTATCAGGCTGACCGTAATGGATGTAATAATACTCATTTCAAAAACTCAATAGACTATACATAATTAATATTTGCGGTGGAGAAACGGAAACCCAGAACTTCTATGGGAAAAATTCTTTAGCCAAGTTATAATAATTATCTATGATGAACGTTCTTGTTACCCGGCCGATTCCAGGAAATTATCTCGATAATCATGAAAATTTTCATATACAGATTTTCCCCGGTAAGGGGGATGTACACCAGTGGATCATTTCCAACATAGTAGATGCAGACGGCATTCTGATAACGTTGAATGAGAAGATAGATAGAGAAATAATTGACCACGCAACCAGATTAAAGGTGATAAGCACATACAGCGTTGGATATGATCATATAGATGTTGAATATGCAAAATCTAGAGGAATTACAGTAACATACACACCGGAAGTGCTCACGGAGGCAACTGCCGATCTTATATTCGGGATAATGCTGGCAGCCGCCAGGAATATTGCATCAGGTGATAGCTTGATACGCCATGACGGATGGCATTCCGGGTGGAAGCCCGATTTCATGCTTGGTTCAGAAGTGCATGGCAAAACCCTGGGGATAATAGGTATGGGGCGAATAGGAAACGCTGTTCTTAAACGATCCAAAGGATTTGATATGAAAGTGCTTTATTACAGCAGGTCAATCCATAATGTGGATGCAGAATACGTGGATCTAAATTACCTGCTCTCTGAATCGGATTTTGTGATAATTGCCCTTGACCTCAATAATGAAACGTTCCATTTCATGAACTATGAACGAATTTCAAAAATGAAGAAATCAGCATTTCTCATAAACGGTACAAGGGGAAAGGTTGTGAATGAAGAAGACATTGTAAAGGCGTTGAAAGATCATATTATCAGGGGAGCCGCACTGGACGTCTTCGAGGATGAACCGATTGACAGCAAAAACCCTCTTACTTCCCTGGAAAATGTTGTGCTCACCCCACATCTCGGGAGCGCAACTTACGAAACCAGGGATAAAATGGCGGAGACCGCGGTAACCAATCTTTTCAATGTATTAAACGGAAAAAAACCCCTGTATAAATTATAATAGTTCATGTACATAGGGTATATTATGGACGATAAACGGGCAGTGGTTTTGATATCTGGAGGACTTGATTCTCCCACAGTTCTTGCGTATGCACTGGATCATGGTTATAAGGTGTTTCCACTGAGCTTTGAATACGGTCAGAGGCATATTAGGGAAATCCAGAGTTCAGAAAAAATATGCAGTTATTACGGCCTTGAGCTAAAGAAGATTAATATGAATCTCAGGCAGATCGGAGGTTCTGCGCTCACAGATAACATCGAGGTTCCCGAGCGTGGCATCGATTCAATAGCCGGCAGTGTGCCTGTAACCTATGTGCCGGCAAGGAATACCATATTCATCTCACTGGCGGCAGCTTACGGGGAGACCATAAAAGCGGGAACCATCTTCATAGGGGCCAATGCCATAGATTATTCTGGATATCCTGACTGCAGGCCGGAATTTTACAATGCCATGGAAAAAACACTAAATCTCGGCACCGAATATGGAATAGAAAACGGATTTAAAATCAATGTTCCATTACAGTATCTTACAAAGGGCGATATAGTAAAGCTTGGCCGAAAATTAGGGGTCCCATATGGTCTTACGTGGTCATGCTACAACGGAAGGGAGAAGGCATGCGGGAAGTGTGATTCATGTATCCTGAGACTGAAGGGATTCATGGAGGCCGGCGATTTCGATGACATAGAATATGAAGAATATCCGGATTTTTATCTTCAGTACCTGAAATCCCATGGAAAATTATAAATTGAAAATATTTAATTAGCCTGAAATAATAATTATATTATGTTCCCTGTTGAGAGATTAAGAAGATACAGAATAAATGGCAATATAAGAAATATGTTTAAGGAGACCAGTATAAATCCGGATAAACTGATAATGCCCGTATTTGTTGATGAAAAAGAGAAAAGCAGGACGGCAATAAAATCAATGCCGGGCATTTACCGTTACTCGCTTTCCGAATATGAAAAGTATATACTTCATCTGGAAGAAATCGGTGTCAGAAACATCATAATTTTTGGAATACCGGCCAAAAAGGATTCCTGCGGTACTTCTTCATATGATAAAAACGGCATAGTTCAGAGAGCTATTGCATCGGCAAAGAAAAATACGTCACTGAATACTATAGCGGACCTCTGCCTCTGTGAATATACGGACACGGGTCACTGTGGCATAATAGAGAATGGCTATGTAAATAACGATAAAACCCTTGAAATTTATGGGAAGGAGGCAGTTAGCTATGCAGAGGCGGGAGTGGATATGGTGGCGCCATCGGGTATGATGGATGGGCAGGTTGGTGCCATAAGGAATGCCATGGATAATGAAGGGTTTATCAATACAATGATCATGGCATACAGCTCAAAATTCGCATCAAACCTTTACGGCCCATTCAGGGATGCAGCCGATTCCACTCCCCAGTTCGGGGACAGGAAAAGCTACCAGATGGATTATCATAATGGCGATGAGGCAATGAGAGAGATAGATCTGGATGTACAGGAGGGAGCAGACGTTATAATGGTAAAACCAGCATTATTCTACCTTGACATGATTTATAGAGCAAAGGAATATTATAATATGCCCCTAGCAACATACATGGTCAGTGGTGAGTACAGTATGCTCAAAAATGCCATAGCATCGGGGCTTCTGGCTCCTGACACTGCAGTTGAGGCATTAACATCCTTATTCAGGGCAGGCTCTGACTTAGTGATAACCTATTTTGCGGAGGATTATATAGCAAATCATGGTAAACTGTGACGTTCCAATCTATTATCCTGTATGCGGCAGACCCCTGCACAGTACTATTGTATGCTATTAAATCCATCGTTATATTATCCGGAATTGTTTCCCCACGCACAGGGTAAAGCATGATAGTAGATGTTCCATCTTTGATTATATTTCCGGAGTAATTGAAAAGAAGTCCATTATAATTTGTTTCATTTATTATACCTCTGAAGTAAATGGCTTCAGGCTCAGCGCCAGTATATGTTACGTTTACCATTATTGCACTAGCATTTCCATGGCTTACAATCATATGTATGGAGTCTATTTTTACTGTATCGTGTGTGGTGTCATTATAATAGGCACCTATAACCATGACAGCTATTAATATTGCTACTGCGTATGCAGCATAACGTTTCAATGTCTTTTTGTCGATGGCAAGCTTCCTTTTATAGTCAATATCCTCTATGGAAAGCACCGATATGATAGGCCAGAAGGCCACATATGTGATAAGGAGCCTGTAGTTAAATATCATAATAAATAACGGGAAAACGAATAGGCTGAATTTCAATGTGTCATAATGTATGACATACATTGCAAGGAAAAAGAGAAATGAAATCACCAGAATTGCTGTAAAAAATCCAGCAGGCAAATGGACAAAATTCAAAAAGGAGAGCTGTGATGGCCCGAAGCCTATTCCGATTAAACCCATGGTTTCGGATGACAATATGTTCCTGAAATATAATACAGGAGATCTTAAAATGAAATAACCATTTATTGCCATGAACAGTATAAATGCAGAGAGCGTCCACTTAAACGCATCCCTCAATCCCCTTTCTCTATAAATCATGTAGAACATGAGAGGGAACATGAAGGCGGGGAACTGCTTTGCGGATAATGAGAGCCCGAAGAATAATCCAGAATATACCGGTTTTTCTCTGAAGTAATATGAAGCCATAAGGAATACAACCCATACAAGTCCTACAAGAGAGAATGCCGCGCTGTAAACAAATATAACATTGAGCAAAATAGAAAGCATGGCATACAGCGCTATCTTCTTATCCCTGAATTTCTGGTATATAAATATAAATGGAATAAATGATATTATAGATATTATTAAATTTGCAAATTTTCCAGCATAGACATATGGTATATAGATAAGAAATGCCAGGGCCGGATACCCGAGCAATGTGATATCTTTCCCTGACATAGTCGGGGTGACGTTCAGATCAAGATTAAAGGCTTTAAAATAGGAGAATACGTCTGCAGTTACCGCCGGATTGTATGGATTGAACCCCTGAAGGAATTTCATGGCAGAATAGAGATCTATAAGGAACTCGTCTGTTGGTTCGAACACAAATATTACGGAAATTACAGATACCGCTATGAGAAATATTATGGCTATTATAATATATACCGGTCTGGAAATGGCAGTTTTCCCCCTGAGAAAATCATACATAGTAGGATTTTTATAAAATTTATAGGAAACAACAAGCAATGCTGTGGTGGCAAGTATCAAAAGCATGATTTTTAAAATCATATCCGCAACTACCATATCTATGGTCATGTCAATGAGAAGCATCAAGGAGTAAACGAATGTCTGCAGGTACACATTACCGAATTTGACGTATCCGTTCAAATTTGATATTACCAGCATGACAGCTGAAATTAATAGCAGCACAGTCTCTAGAACTATGGCATATATATTGAGATACCCGAAGAGACCGTACGAAATGAAAGCACACATGATTAGAACAGTGGCGATCTCATTCATTATTATCCGTTGAAGCCTGTCCATCCCTTCTTTTTCCATATTACCACACAATTAAAGTTGCAGTTGTATAAGTAATTATAAATGCAACAAGTATGCCAAGGAAATCGGCCACATATATGTTTGTTTTATAAAATATGGCAGAATAATAAACCCCTAGATTTGCACCGAAACCTATTAGATTAAAAGCGTTGTACTTTGCGAGTCTCATATAGAAATGCCCCCTTCCCCGGAATGTATACCTGTTATTAAGTACAAAGTTCCAGATAATGGATATTTCAATTGCCGGAAGGATACTCAAATCCCTGCCCAGAACGCTATGCAACATCAGAAGTATAACCTCGTTAACCACAACGCCCGATATGCCCACAATAATATATTTGAACATATTTCCCCTTTTAATTGTAAGGTCCAGAAAATCTCTGAATGTAATTGTTTCACTGCATTTTATGCCTGTATTCACAATATTATACTGAAAGCTCCTGTTTTTCAAAAGCATTGCATTTCCTAGAATCATATTTTTTCCCTGATCTGGTGTCATATTCTTTGACACCAGATAATCATAGGCATTTTTGGAATAAATAGTTCCAAATGGAAGTATTTTGCCCCTTTTTATAGATAACGATAATTTTATGAGAATTCCGTAGATGAATACCAGTACCCCCTGTTTTCCAAAAAGCAATATAAAATCATTATTGTCAGAATAGGCTGAATTGACAATGGCATTACGTTTTTCATCCTCTATTTTGACGTTTGATATCAATATATAGTCAAAATCATCATTGTATGTCGCTTTGCCATTCCTATATTTCTGAATCATCTAAGAAGGGAATAATACAATCCTTTTTATTTTTATTGATTGAAAAGATAGGGTTTGTGTTTCGAAGTAATATCAATAAATCTAATATATATCCTAAATATCTTAGTTAATGGATATACCGGATTATACTGAAGAGCCTTTTGAATGGTATAAAAAAATGAGGAAGGAATCACCCATAATTAGATCCGGAAATACAATTCATGTCTTCAAATATACGGATATCTCTGAAGTACTATCAAATTACCATGTTTATTCATCCCAGTTCAGGGATCTTTTAGGCGGAGAACTGGCAGAAATGATGAACCAGAAAACAAGCCCGAGCATACTTATACTGGACCCGCCTATACATGCTATCCTGAGAAACCTTGTAAGCGATGCTTTCACCCCTGCAACAATAGAACCATATAGGGAAAAAATAAGAAAAATAGCATCCAGACTAGTTGAAAATATGAAAGATATGGAATGGCAGGATGCTGTAACAGAGTTTTCCTATTTGCTGCCAATTACTGTTATTTCTGAAATGCTCGGTGTGCCCGAATCAGATTCAAACCTTTTCAGGGAATGGTCTGATAAACTGGCCACATCACTGGGAAGAGAACCTGATATTGAAACTCAATACGAGATGGCAGATTATTTCTACGGAAAGATTGACAGGGAAGGATTGAGAAATAATCTAATAAGCAGGCTTTCAAGAGTTGAGATAGAGGGCAGGCAGCTCACGGATAGGGAAATAGCAGGCTTTGCCATACTTTTACTTGTGGCAGGCAATGAAACTACCACAAATTTGATTACAAATGCTTTTTTGTCGATCCATGAATCCACTGGAATGTACAGTAACATCAGGAATAATTCTGGTATCATACCATCCGTTGTTGAGGAAACACTCAGATACAGGTCACCTGTCCAGTCAACCAGGCGTTATGCAAAGGTTGATGCCGAACTACACGGAATCGAAATTTTGAAGGATGACATACTAAATCTTTATCTTGGGTCGGCCAACAGGGATGAAACTATATTTCAAAAAGGCGAAATTTACGATCCTTACAGGACGACAAAAAGGCATATGGCCTTCGGTCAGGGAATACATTTTTGTCTGGGTGCATCGCTTGCCAGGCTTGAAGCCCGGATTGCACTGGAAGAGTTTTCAAGAAATATAGTTTCTTACGATGTTGAAACTCCAAAACCTGAGGACAGACTCGACAGCGATATACTGTACGGATTCCGAAAATTGTTGATAAAGCCTGAATTCAAAAAAATATGAAAATTTTATAGCAGGTATTTTATAATATAAGAACTGACTTCCTGTTGTTAAAGTTAAATTTTGCGTTTAAACCCAAGGACTTTATAAAATTGTGCACTGAGCTTTTATGAACAAACAGGTTCCCGGCAAAAGGTTGTTTATCCTCTATTCTGTAATTTTGATTCTAATGGCAATATCAATGCGAAGCACGAACAATATGGTTGTTACCACGGTTCCATTGTACTCAAAATATATTCTGAATTTTTCGTATATAGGAACAGCACTGGTTACAGCAATAATATATCTGGGAACTGTTCTTGCTACTTCATTCATCAATCCACTCATGGGCTCCATTTTGAGGAAGAGAATGTTTATAACAGCAAACTTTGTATTAACCGGGCTCATGGTATCCTATTATTTTTCCGGGGACATAAGCGTATTCATAATATCCTTTGTAATAGGATTGGCATACGGCATAATACTGCCTAACATTGTAACATCTGCTACGTTGTATCCTGATAAAACAGGCAGAGAGAGGCTTCTGGGAATATATTCAGTGGGACTGAGTTTCAGTCTGGTGTTCGGGCCAAGCCTTGAAACCTATTTGTTAACAATAATAAGTTACAGAACATTATTTTTATTCTTCGCACCTTTGGGCCTTATAGGCATAGTTACATCCTTCTTCATGGAATTCCCGGAAAATAAAAAAGAGATGCATGGTGGATTTATTAGAAAAAATAAGGGATTTATTTCTTCCATACTCACAATTACCACATATAACGTTCCATTTGCCGCCCTGACAGTTTTTCTTGCAATATTTGCTGAGGCAAGATTCCATGTTAGTAGCTATATGGCATATTTACCGTTTGTTTTCTTCTTTGCAGTCTCCATGGTAACCAGAATGTATATAAGTATCAGGCCATTTAAAAACCTCAGAATACCGCTTATATTTGCCCCTGCAATAACTGTTTTTGCTCTTGTAATGTTTCCATTTCTGCCGGATTACATAGCTTTTGTTGCCGTAATGATGCTGCTGGGAATCCCACATGGCTCAATATTCCCCGTATCAACAGTAGAAATTTCAAGGGGGTCAACTATTGAAGAAAGGAACGCAGTAAATTCTTATTATTATTCTTATAATATGAGCCTGTTCATGGTAATACCATTAATATTTGCGGCGATAATTCCCTATATAGGATTTGAAAAAACATTTGCACTGTTAACAATACCTGTGCTAATATCAATAGCCATAATCTATAGGAAATACTGGAAGGATGATGACCTTCTTGGTACCCCAAAAATAAATACAAAATTGTAAAAATGACTTATTTTTAAGATAACTAAAATTTCAAGTTATGCTAAAAGAAATTGGATAATTTTCATTATCCAGCAATTACCGTTTCCTGGGATGTATAACAGTGAATTTATCATCAAGATATTTTGAACTATTTTTCCACATTTCCTTATCAAAGTCCTGCAAAATTATGATCAAGTCCTCTTTTTCTTCTGAAGAAAGATATCTATATTCATAATCCGGAATTTGATGCCCGGAATAATATTTTCTTGTATACATCCGTGCATCCTCCGGGAGTTCCCTGATTATATCTATAAAGTTTTTTCTTATAAATTTGGTGTATTGGAATTCTTCAATTATACCAGCAATTTTCAGGGCCTTTAACATTCCCTTTTTTACCATGGATGCGGGCTGCACCCCTATATTTTTACTTTTAATTTTTCCACGGATAAATATCTTCCCACCGAGCATACCTGATCCAATATATTTTCCAAAATTTATGCTACTATTGGATAATACCAGAATTGTACCACCTGCCATGTACTCTCCGAGATAATCATCGAATTTGCCGTTTATAATAACTTTTGGAATAGAGGCTCCATATTCCCGCATCTGTATGCATGCTCTATTTCCAACATTTCCATCCACATATATTTTCCCACCACTCAGAGCCTGGCCCAGTACATCACCGGCATCCCCGAATATTTTCACTATTCCCCCACTCATGGAATCGCAGCAATCGTCGGCCACATTACCTTTTACCATTACAGTATTATTCTCATTGAGATTCATGAGGCAATTGCCCGCATTTCCATACAGTGTAACATTACGATGTTCCCCCGGAAATGTCATGCCTATATATCGATGACCGGCAACATTGTTTACGTATATGTGGTTGCCGTGATACTTAACTATTTCACGGTCAAGCATATTATAATCTATATTTCCTGCATCAATACCATGTTCCTCTATCTCTTTTAACTTCTCCCTACTCTTAAAATTCTCCCTTCCAGGATTTATTATTCCCCTTTTCATGGAAGATATAAAAAAAGAACCAGGTTCAAGAGTCCATATTTTTGGATCCTGGCTTATAATTCTTATCTGGCTCTCCTCACTTGCTATGAAAATGTTGTTATCGTCCTCACCCAGTATAGCGGGCCTGAGCTTCGTTCTATCGGCCATGGCAATCATGTAAATATCCTGGCCATCATCGTAGCCTATTATGAGAGTGTATGGCCCGTCCAGTACGCATCCCCTTGTCCTGTACTTAATTTCAGGGTCATCCACATTTCCGGACATTATTTTTAATGCAGTAATTAAATCATATTCTCCGATCAGTTCCTTAAAAATATGGGCTATTACCTCACTGTCAGTGCCCACAAAACTTGTTACTCCCTTTGATTTGAGATACTCTCTGTTTGCTCCGAATGAACTGATGTCGCCGTTATGTACTATTGCTATATTAAAAGTGGAAAATGGGTGTGACCAGTATGGCAGATATCCCGGTGAATTCGTGGGCTGTCTTGTATGTGCCAGCCACATGTCAGCCTCTTTTTGATTTAAAGCATATTCTTCGCCAACCTCATCAGGATATCCGACACCTTTGTATACAAGAAGTGACCTTCCTGCACTATACAATCTCCCGCTGCCCTCGTTCCACAGTGTTGCATTAACCTCATCCAGAGATTTGCTATTTTCAAAAACTATATCATAACAGCAGCTTTTTATTGATTTCCCATTTTCAGTGTATGAATTCTGTACTTCTATTCCATGTTCCTGAAGTAATGCCTGTAATTTTTCATCCTCATCCCTGTAAAATATTTTTACTGTGAAACTGTTCGTTTCATTCAGGTTAAATGATGCATATCCGGAACCCTTGTCACTCCCCCGGTATCTAATATAATCAAGGCATTTAACAGGTATACTGCCTGAAATTTTTCCTGAATTCGTTTTTCTCATTATGCCGAAGAGGCCGCAGCTGGAAGGTGTATAATTCATGTGGAACCCGCCTCCGCTACATTAATTTTCCTTGCGATATTATTATCAAGATTTATTGACCTCAGCAATTCCGTATTCCCAACAATAGAATATTGTAAATTGGCTATTCCCATTGCACCTGAAATCAGACCAATTTCCTTTTTTATTCCCATGAGAAAGTTAACAGCTTTTTCCCTAATATTGCTGTAACTATTGTTCAACCCATCCTCAAATATTTGATAGGAAATTATCACAGAGTCGCAGCCCAGTGCAAGGTACTTAACTATATCCCCTGTATTCCTGAAATAATTAATTTCTCCGATGATATCAAAATTTTCACGTATGCCTCTATCTTTTAACTCCTGATCCAGAGATGCTATATTTATTTCTAATTCACTATCTTCCCTGATAACAAATCCATCCATTGTATTATCTAAGTTCCGGCTGGTAGAATAACTGTGACCTTTATATTTATAAACTGTGTCACCCGTAATTGAAATATCACTAAAATCTTTCTGGAGATCATCGTCAATTATCATAGTTCCTGTGAACATAGCAGCCCAGGATAGTGCATTTTTGACTTCTTTATCTGCACCGCTGACCTTGACCATCACAGGCATTGATATGTTTATTCTTCCGCCGCACAGACAGAAATTAAGGTTTATATCCTCCCTGTAAGGGTCTATGGATGGTCTGGTGACCTGCGCACCATCAAGTCTTAGCCAGTCTATTATCCTGGAAGGCAATTCAACATCCGGTGGTGCGTTGCTTCCCATACTGCTTATTACTGGCTCCCCTTTAATAATAAGTTCGTTTATATATTTTTTATCAGGTTTAAACATTCCCTGTTTAAAATTTAAATTTTCAGTGGATTCAGAACGAATTCCTAGTACTTTCAATGTGTTTTTGGATAGTCCTTCTCCGCACAGGAAGGCTGTATTGCCTATTAGATCTTTCATAGTTTTTATTCCGAGTACGGACATCATTTTTTCTATTTCCATTTTAAAACCATTAACAAAATTAACGGTATGGTTTACACCATAATCCAAATCAATCATTGTTTTATTGTCTGCCTTATTGGTTAGTGCTGCAGGGCAGTATCCGAGATTGCATTTTCGAACCATAACGCATCCCATTGCTATTAGTACGGATGTTCCTAGACTTACCACATCTGCGCCAAGTGCATACAGTTTTATTGCATCGGTAGAATCCGAAATACGCCCAGCTGCGATTATACTGAAATTTTCTCTTAAACCTTCCCTGACAAGTATGTTATGCGAAGAAGCTACAGCCATTTCAACGGGAATTCCTAGACTGTCCCTCACGGTCACCGGTGCGGCTCCTGTACCTGCTCCGTGTCCGTCTATAATTACTCCTGCCGCCCCGGACCTTGCTATTCCCGTTACTATGTACGGTATGTAATTGGTTGCTGCCACCTTTACATAAACAGGCTTTCCTGACATTATTTTCAATGCTTCTATGCGCTGAGCAAGGTCCTCTATGGAATATATATCGTGATGAGGCGCAGGCGAAATGGCATCGATCCCCTCAGGAATTTTTCTGGCAATTGAGATATCGTGAGTTACCTTGCTTCCGGGCAAATGCCCCCCTATTCCGGGTTTAGCTCCCTGACCTATCTTAATGACTATACCGGCGCCGGTTTTTAGCTCATCGTAACTTACACCGAATCTGGCAGATGCCCATTGTATAAATATCCTTTTTGTATCTTTAACTGAACCATAAAGGCCGCCTTCACCTGTACCTGCCATTGTTTTTGTTATCTCAGCAGTTTTCGCTATAACAATATTTGGATTTCCACTAAGGGCACCATATGACATATCACCAAGGTAAACCGGCACCTCAAGATCGAATCCTGCAAGTGAAGTTTTTGTAACTGAAATATTAGTTGAATTGTAATTAAGCATATTGGTCTTAAAATTAATCCTGTCCAGAATACGAAGGCTTTCTGTATTTTTAACAAAAATTTCAGAAGCTTCAGGTGAATACGATAGTCTTCTTATATGGTTTATTTTGTCAATGGACCAGAAATCTATAATATTTTTCTTTGGTATTTCTATATACTTTGCAACTACTTTGCTCATAATAGCATGATAGTAACTATCTATCTATATATAATTTTGTAATTTATTTCCTTTTATTATTTTTACTGGTAAACTATGCATTTCAGTAATATGTTCATTAATATACGTTCAACTTATTATCTCAGAGAATTCATAAATACAGAAACTAAATCCGTTTGTTCATAAAATTGACATCTAAATTTATTCAATAAAATACTTAACATTAAATAGAGCTATCAATTAATTACACATGAAATCTATTTGTCCCTTTTGCGGAGTCGGATGCGGATTAGAGTTATTGCCTGTTAATAATATAATTACCGCTGTAAAACCAACTCCTGAACATGTTGTCAGTCACGGTCATATATGTGGTAAGGGCGCAGCTGCACATGAAGCCCTAACCATGTGGGATAGAATATACTATCCGCTGGTCCGAACAAAAGGCAATCTTGAGAGAACAGACTGGGACAGCGCTTTAGACCTTGTTGTGAAAAAAATCAAAGAAATACAGGGAAAATATGGTCCCGATTCCGTTGCATTTTATGGTGGATGCCAGAATACACTGGAAGAGGTTTATTTATTCCAGAAACTGGGTAGGGCACTGGGCACAAACAATGTGGATTCCTGTGCCAGAGTTTGCCATGATCCATCAGCAAAGGCACTCAAGGAAATGGTTGGCATAGGTGCCGGTGCCACATCTGTAACTGAAATTCCGAAGGCAGATGTGATAGTTATAGCTGGAGAATCCATCACAGATAGTCATCCGGTGCTATCACAGTATTTTGTAGAGGCAAAGCAGAATGGTGCCAAGGTCATAGTTATAGATCCGAGAACTACAAGAACAGATGTTTTTGCCGATGTTCATATAAAGATAAAGCCACGTACGGACATTTTCCTTTTCAATGCAGTTGGGAACTACCTGATACAGAATAATCTTATTAAGAAGGATTTTATAGATTCAAGAACAAATGATTTTGAATCCTATAAAGCCACGGTGTCATCATATACCCTCGAACTTGCAGAGACCAAAACAGGCATTCCAAAAGAAACCATAAAGCAATTTGCAGACCTTGTTTCCGGGGGCAAATCTATTTTTTCATGGGGACTGGGGCTGACACAGTCAACTGGCACAAAGGGCATAAAATCCTATATAGACCTTGTGCTGTTAACCGGCAACATAGGAAAGGAGGGCACTGGCATTATAGTTTACAGGGGGCAGACAAATGTTCAAAGTTCCGGGGATCTGATAAAACCGGATATATTCCCCAATGGCTCATTGAATGAGGCAAACAGCAATGAATTATTCAAGGTATGGGGATTCAAGCCGCCCATCTGCAAGGGGACAAATATACCAGAAGCATTTTACGGAAATGAGGGAAAGATAAAGGCACTATTCCTCATGGGTTACAACCCGGTAAGAAGCCTGCCAGATAAGACAAGAATAGAAAACTTTCTTAAATCCCTGGAACTGGTTGTTGTTGAGGATATATTCATGACAGAGAATACGGATTATGCTCATATAGTACTGCCTGCTGCAGCATGGGCAGAGAAGGACGGTTCAGTTACAAGTCTTGACCGGCTGGTAAAGTGGAGATTCAAGGCAGTCGATCCACCTGGGGAAGCATTGCCCGATGGTGAGATTATTGCAAGAATTGCAAAAAAGGCAGGGTTTTCCTTTGAAACCTCGCCGGAAGCAAACTTTGAAGAGATGAAAAAAGTTTCCAAAATATACTCCGCAGTGAACATCAGTGATGTAAAGGATTATTCTAAAAATTCAAGATACCCGAACGGTGAGCTCCATCTGTACAGTGAAAAATTTGCACTGCCTGACGGCAAGGCAAAATTTATTCCTGTTGAAGCAAAGGATGAAAGCAGTGATCTGATACTCTCAACGGGAAGAACAGTTACAAGATATAACACTGATGAGGTTATAAACAGAATTCCGGGCATGCAGAAATATGTTCCGACCCTGTGGATAAATCCGGTTGACGCAAAAAAATACGGTGTAAGTGACGGGAGTATGGTATTGTTGAAATCCAGGGTAGGACAGCTTGAAATAGCAGCAAGGATTACTGAAGATGTAATTCCGGGTGTTGTATTCTCATATATGCATAATGCTGACATAAACTATGTTGTGGACGCAGAACTGGATGATGAAACTGGAACACCGAAATACAAATTTACTCCTGTAACTGTATCTCCAGTTATACACACATCTTCCTGAGGGATACCGTTTTCCATAATAGCTTTTATAATATATCATAACTGAAAAACATTAACCTAATTTGTACCTTTTTTATATGCACTTAAACCTCCCTGGATAATCAGTCTAACAATCGCTGCCAAAATAAAAATAACACCAATACCCACAGAACCCGACCAGATCAGTGCACTCACGTTGAGCATAAACGATATTATTCCAAAAATAAATACCGTCAAACCACCGGTGAGACTCATCACTCCTGTTCTGAAAAACCATGGATAGCCTCTACCAAAAATGAACAGAACTGAAACTCCGAATAATACTAATGCAAATACAATTGGCAGAATTAAAGGAAATGCTGATAGAAAATGACCATTATACTTAACATAATGTGATAGAAGGATGGAAACATATAAAAATGTTATACCTATTAAATAGGAAATTATTGATTTATATATATTTTTATTCATAATTCATGCCCCACTCCATTTACATATTCTTGAAGAAAGCTATTTGCAAATTTTCCTCAAATTCTCTGTTTTATGTTTTCTACGATAAAGTATATAAATACTCAGGGCGGCCATTGCAAAAGATGTGATCTGAAAAGCCAAGAAATTACCATGCATAAATAAAATAAAGCAGAAAATTCCAAAGCCACCTGCTATTATTAGAAACGCTGCGAATGCTACAGAAATAACAAAATACTTGAAATCTCTTTTATTTTCCATTTTTTCTACCTATGCTACAATTCTTTTGCAAAGTTTCTCACTTCCTCTCCTTCCGGGTTTTCAGGATAATCCTTTCTGTTTAATATTTTCATTGCCTCGTCTCTATACAATCTAGATTTTTCAATATCAATATTTCTGTACATAATTGACAGAGTCAAAAGCCGTTTGGTCAGTTCAGGAAGAATTTTTGAATCCCACTCAGCAGAATTCCTGTAATAATCCAGTTTTTCCTCCAAATTCTTGATTGGGTCGATATTCTGGATATTCTGATATGAATCCTCTGGAATCCTGATCTCTGTCCTTACATTTGGCGATGTATACCTGTTGCCATCTATTCTTCCGGGAACTTCCTTTTTCCTGATCCTGAAGGATATGGTTAAGCCGGCCAGGAAAAAAGGTAATTCTATCAGTGGGAGAAATAATTCAACATGTGAAAGGTACTGTGCATGGGATTCGCCAGGTAAATTATGCCCGGTAATATAAATGAAATTATGACTCCAGAAAATGCAAATAACGCAATGATTAGCAATCCGGCTGCCTCCCATGTTGATACACTAATGACACTTTGCTCATTTTATTATACCCCTTATTTTTGCTGATCATATCTAATATTCCTTTTGTAAGAAAAATAATCGATTCGATTATTTCATAGATAGAATTAACCGGTAATTTATATATTTTTGTTTTTTAGGAACAATTAGGATTTCAGAATCCAATAGTATCAGACCTGAAGTCCAGTTTCAATCCAATCATTTGAAGAATTTCCACCCCAATTATGGCAGGAAAACCAATATTTTCGAGAACTATAAATTCTGGTTCAGAAAATATAACCCCGCTCACTGTTAGATTTGCAAATGTCAAAGCATTGTGTAGTTCCCTGGACGACGATCCAGGAATTGAAATGGGAATTTCTCCATAAGATACAATTCCAAGTTGTTCTGGTCTAATTCCATTGGGTAACACAGCATTAATATAGTTTCCTTCAACTCCAGAATCTATCGGGGCGGAGATCTTAACACTTTTAATTGTACCACTTATCTCAATCGGATCGATGATCAATCCCATATGAAAAGCTCCTTATGTTGGGTTCTCCTTGAATGACTCAACTTTTCTGGTTGTATCATTTATCACCAGTACGGCAATTATGCCTGCCTTTTGTTTTCTGTCCCCAACTTCTATGTCTCTTGAATAGACAACAACAACATCCCAATAACCCTGAGTGACTTCCTCCCCAAGCTAACGCACGGGGCTTCCCGCTTCTATGGGACTGGCTTGCCTTAAGGTATTGGCCAGTTCCTCCACGGGCATGAATTCCCCACAGTCCGTGGGTACTCTTCTCTTATTATGTTTGCTCTTTTTCTGCTTTATTATAATAAAGGTATTGAATACTTTATTTAATCCAGCATTCAATACATTCACTGCTGCATTGTCATCCCTGTCCATAGATAAACCACATACTTTACAGTTATATTCCCTGTCATCAAGGGATTGTTCCTCTATTATATTACCACAATAGGAGCATGCTTTGGAGGTATTCCTGGGGTTTACCTTAATACAGTATTTACCGGCTCTCTCAGCCTTGTAAATAGTATTATTTATAAGTATACCCCATGAAGCATCTGCTATGCTTTTAGCCAGCTTATGGTTCTTCAGCATATTGGCAATATCCAGGTCTTCATATGCTATGAAGTTGTGATTGTTTACCAACTTTCTTGATAGTTTCTGTGAGAAATCATTCCTCTGGTTGGATATATGGATGCTTATCTTAGCTACCCTTACCCTTGCTTCCATTCTATTCATTGAACCTTTCTGCTTCCTTGATAGGTTTCTCTGTGCATTTTTTAGTTTCTTTTCTGACTTTCTCAAATATTTGGGTGGATCTGCTGGTTCATTATCTGTGGTTGCTATAAGTTTGATGAGACCTACATCTATTCCCACGGGATTATCAGGTAGCTCTGAATAATTCCTGTTCTCAGTGTTTTCTTCCACAATAAAGGTTGCAAAGTAGTTTTCTGCTTTATCCTTTTTAATGGTTGCCTGTTTAATATTTCCCTTTATTTCCCTGTGCTTGAACATTCTTATTTCCCCGAGCTTGGAGAGAAATAGATGACCGTTATCCATTATCTTGAATCCAGACTGTGGGTATGTTATGGATTTATAGCTATTCCTTGATTTGAATCTCGGGAATCCTGCCTTAATCCTTTTCCCATTCTTCTTTTCCCTTATTCTCCTGAAGAAGTTGTCATATGCCTTATCCAGCCTCCTTGCAACATCCTGCAATGCCAATGAATAAATTTCTCTATATTCAGGGAAATATTTCTTCAATTCAGGTAGTTCATTCTGCTGTGATAGATAATTTACATTATTGCTTGAATGGAAATCCTTCTTCAATTCATATGCCATTTTTCTCTGTTCAAGCATTGCATTGTATAATTTATATGATAAATTCAGGATTGAATTGATTTTCTCAATCTGTTTCTTCTTCGGGTATATTCTGAATTTATAAGCTCTCAGTATCATCTTTTTTAGAATATATATGAATTTATTACCTATAAAATTATGCTCTCATCTCCTCCCTCACGGAAGGAGACTTCCCGCTTTAAGGTTAAATTTTGCGGATGCTATTCTGATCTGTCCTTCTATACCTAAATCCCTAAGATGTTTTTCTACAGTGAATCTTACATCTTTAATATCCATTTGGACTTCTTGGCTCATAATATACTTATTATCGCATGTTTAATAAACATTGTTTTGGATTATAATCAAGCAATTTTCCTTTGAAAATACAGCATGAGTACAAATTTTGAAGTTTTAAAAGTATAATTATATTAAAAATGTTATATTTATGGGCCCGACCGGATTTATACGATATACGGTTTAAAAAGTTTATATACTGTATCTGTATCATTACATGATAAGCATGGGTAAAGAAAAGTATGGCTATTTATTGAAAGATAGGGATATTGCAAGGTGGAAGCACAATACAGAGGCAGGATCAAGGATAACAGGGGATGTTTATTTAAGAAGGCTTGGATCATTCTGCATAGAAATGGAAAAAACACCACAACAGCTTGTTAAAATGAGGGATAAAACATTATCTGATCTTATGGATGACTACATTATTATGAGGGAGAAAAAGGGCAATGCAGGTTCTTATATAAACAGCACAATTAAAGCTGTTAAATCATGGCTTCTTTTTAATGGCATAAAACTGCCACGCAGGATAAAGATAAGGGATGCAAATATATCGGTAACATTAAAAAATGAAAGAATACCAACACAGGAGGAGCTTAAAAGGATATTCAATGCTGGTGACAGCAGGGAAAGGACTGCCTGTGCCATTGTGGCATTTACTGGTGTAAGAATTGGTGTTCTTGGCAATTATAAAGGCACAGATGGTTTAAAAATAGAGGATATGCCTGATTTAAGTGTTGATGGCGATCAGATCACATTTTTAAAAATACCTGCACAGATTAACGTAAGGGCTGAATTATCCAAAACAGGCAAAAAGTATATAACATTTCTTGGGCAGGAGGGTTGCATGTACCTTGAAAATTACCTAATTGAAAGGATCAGATCAGGGGAGGTTATAACACCAGAATCTGCAATTATAACAGCTTCTAAATTAGGATACAGGGCAAAACAGCACATAACAGCAGTTAATGTTGGAGACCTTATGAGGAATGCAATACGCAATGCAGGATTTAACGGGAGACCATACGTTTTAAGGGCTTACTTCGATAGCAGGTTGTTAATGGCACAGGATGAGAGGCTTATAATAAGGGATTACAGGAGCTTTTTTATGGGACATGTTGGTGATATAGAAAGCAAATATACCACTGATAAAAAATTATCACAAGACCAAATAGAATCCATGCGATCGGCTTATCTTAAATCCACTAAATACCTTGAAACCGAGAGGAAGGGCATGACCGAAGATGAGATAGAAGTTAAATTTAGAAGCCAGTTGCTTATGATGGCAGGGTTTACAGAGGAGGAAATAGCAAAGAATAAGCTTCTTGACATGAACCCAGATGAAATAACAAAAATGGCACGTGAGAAATTGTTTGGCACCAAGCAAATAGATATAACTGCCCAGATCCAGCAGGATAAGGATGAATTATCAAAAAGCCATAAACAGAAAGTTATAAGCATCGATCAGGTTGAGGAATACATAAATGCAGGTTTTACTGTTAAAATGGCACTGGGTAATGATCGTGTTATCGTGGAATATTCTTAATGTTGATCCATATAATTATCCATTGCCATATTGAATAAGCCTTAAATCGCAAATTTGAGGGCTTATTTTATTATGAACTATAAGGCTATTCTTGTGTTTTCTTAATATGCCCTTTCTTATCAACATAATACCATTTTTCATCAAGATACCCATTTAACCTTGATGCTTGGCTGTTGTCTATGCCCAGATAACTTCCATGCCCAAGTTTTTCATAAATATTATCAATATTTTCTATTTCATCATTTAACAGGGATGCATCATGATTTACCTTATTGGCTTCTTTTATAACGTTTTCTGTAAGTTTTAAAATGGTTTCTTGACTGGCAGAATAATATGCCACACCTTTAACGATATCCTTTTTTAATGCAAAGCCCTCCTTATCCAATTCCCTTAATGCCCGTTCAATGCCCTTGTATTTATCCTTGTTATCTGGCATATACCTTGCTTCTTTTAAAATTTCATACATTGTTATAATATCATACCTGCCAGAGATTAAAAGGTATAAAATGTTATATTTCAACGGTTTGCTTATGTCTGGATCAGGTATTGTTATCATTATACTATGTTAATACTTTGTAATTACTTAAATATTGCTATATTTATAAATGTAGACATCTTTTTTTTCTCCATCTTTTTTTTAATATTTAAAAAATATTATAATAAATATGGCAAAGATGAACGGGAGAAGACCGATTTACCTAAGAACCTCGATGTATGTGCCAGTACCCTTTTATTTGGTGGATGAACAGCACATTACATCGGAGAGCAAAGTAGAGTATGAGAGAGTCGATGGTGGGTTAATTATAAAGGTGGGTGATATAAAATGATAGATATGAAACCACTTCGAGAAATTGCAAAAAACGATGAAAAATTAAAAACCATAATAATGGCAGAGCCATCACAGATGACCGAACAGGAATTCCTCGCAAAGTTTAGTCTTTTATGGAATTTAAGCAAACAGGAGGTTAAATAAAAATGTATAAAAATAACAATGTTGTGGACAACAACAAGAACAATAAGGATTTAAAAGTATTTAACAATATCGATAAAAAGCCCTTGCGATATAGCACAGATTCTTTTGTTAAAGAGCTTATCGGCAAAAAAATTAAAATTGGGCTTACAAATAATCAGGTTTTTGAAGGAACTTTAAAGGAATTGGGCATGTATAATATTCTGATATCTATAAATACAGAAGATAAAACAAATATTGGTGGCAGAGAGATTGTGAGAAATGTAGTAAAAGACAGGATTTTCATGAAGTCTGGTATTTTATGGGTTGAGGTGATCTGAGATGACAGATAATAAAGAAAATGTTGATCCAGAAATAGTTTATAGCACAGATCTCAGAAATGCTTTAAAAACATTAATAGAAATCAATGAAAAAGGGACTATTCTTGAGGATATAGATAAATACAGGGCAGAAAGTTTTCTTGAAAATAATGAATGGACTAACGATGATTATAACAACGTTTTTAAATTTATTAATGGATATAGTGATAATCTGGCAAAGGATGTATGGAGTGATATTTTAAAAGCCAAAATTACCTATATAAACAAGAAAAGAAGTGAAGGCATAGCAGGGGCATGGACAGCAATAAAATGGGAAGACGGGAATCCGATTGAGTTTGCAGGATGGGATAATGATGGCAGACCATACACAATTAAAAAAGTTTTCAAAACAGATGGTTTCCATTTGATAAAAACTGCGATAACACTAAAAAATTATAATAATGAACCCATCAAGAATAATTTAAAAAGGCTTAAAATAATAGATAATGACACAAATACAGATATGTTAAAATTTGAGGATACAATATATGCCAAATCCGACTTTGTTCTTATGATGGTATATCCATCAAGCGTGAATTCATTCACTGCATGTATAGATGCCCTGCCTATCGAGGAGGGCGAATATCGTGAGCCAAATCTTTATATTGAAAATGGCATAATAAAATTCCCTGAGAAAAGATATGCCAGAAATAAGGATGCTTATCAAATTGTTATATTAAAGGGCTTAAATGTGGGCAATATTAATCCAGAACTTTATAACGAGGGCATTTCAATGTTAAGCCCAAAGCAATTAACTTTGCATTATGCAATTATAGGTGCAAATATAATAAACGTGCTTAATTATGAAGATTACCCCATAACAATCGATGCGATAGGAAAATCAGACACAGGAAAAAGTTTCACCATTGATATGACATTCGGCATGGATTATGGTATTTTTCTGGCTACAATGCAGGATGACACGGTTTCATCTCCATTCAGGCAGAAAAGTTTTACAGGAACAACCAATCTCCCGATTTATATTGAGGAGGCGAAACTTAATGCAGAGGCACTGGGAAGATTAAAAAGCAGGGGCAAGAATGCCAGAGGCAATAGAGACCAAACAATGACAATTTATAATGTAACAACCACTTATATATTCTCAAGGAATACAGAATCCAAAGATGTGAAAGATCTGGATGCAACCGAGAAAATGGCACAGGACAAGAGAATATACAAATTTGTATTCGATGATAAAGATATAATAAGGGATAATAAAATGAAAAATAAGGGTTCTGACTTTATAAGCAGAATGAATAAAAGTTCTGGTGGTATGCTATATGAGAAATTAAAAGATAAAAAAGCATCGGCTATTATCAATAAATATAAGGAATTAAAGGAAACAGAGAAGGATGGACGCAAGGTTGTTGCCCTGCTTGGTGCTTGGATCATGGATGCAGAAGGATTTATTCCAGTGGTTTCTAAAATAGAAGTGCCTGAAATTATTGACGAATTCTTTGCAAAGATGTTAAGCCTGTATTATAACAAAGAAGATGCTCAACATACACAGGATGGTTATAAAAATTTATCGTTCATGGACAAAGAAATGAAGAATGAGTTTAAAATTGAGCAGGATAAAAAAGATAAAAAGAAATGGATCTTCCAAATCACAACAACTGGGTTTAATATAATAAAAAAAGGGATGAATATAAAACAAAGTGCCAACAGCTTTGCCGAAAGTAATGGATTTGTAAATAAAATCACATATATTGAAGGGAATAGAAATAGAGGTATTTCTGGGAATTTGCCTTATAAATACGCAGAAATGCTAAATGAAAAAGAGACTGAAAAGGAAATTAAAACTGAGACTAAAACTGAGAAAACCGAGAATAATGTTAATATTTGGAACGGCAATGTCCCATCACCAGAAGATCTTGGTTTATAATTTTATTATTTTTTAACTATTCTGTAACTATCTTTAATTATTTTTATAAAAAGTAACAAAGTAACAATTGATTGTTACAAAATTGTTACTCTTTTAAGCCAGTGTTTTAAAGGGTTTGCATTAAAAGTAACAAAGTAACAACTTTTTTCATCGTTCCTATGCAAAAATATTTTTTTATTTTTTGAATTTTATTTTGATTTTTATTTTGTTTTTTTAATTTAAATTATTTTTTCCATAGGGAGAATTTGTTGTTACTTTGTTACTTTCTTGAAAAGGTTATTTTGAGTTAATGAATTAAAGGGTTTCTGAAGTAACAATTTTGTAACAATTTAGTAACAATTGGTAACAACTTTTTTTAAAAGAATAAAAGGGTGTGGTGTCTGGATCCAGAACAATAAAAGAACCAGAAGGGATTAATAATTGTGTTCTTGTGCCAGATATAAATGATCTTGGTTGATTAATAAAAAAGAATAAAACAATTGATATGAGTTCAGACAACCATTTTTATATTAGTTTTTAAGCTATAAAATTGCCTTTTATATTATTATTTTAAATGAAACACTTTGCATGTGTATAAATTAACCATAAGATAATGATTCATTTAAAATGGGGTTATTTTGGAGTGTTATAATACCCATTAAGTTTATGTCTTGAACCAGAATAAAAAAATAGCACCCACATTATTTTATGACAATTAAACAAGAGGTGCCACAGTCACTGAGAACTAATGCCTATGAAAATGGAGTTGTGGCTCCAATAATGTAACCCAGACCAATTAATAAGGTTTTATGTTCTTTTTATAATAAACAAAACATATTATAAACGCATTATATTATTGAATCATTGCATGGTATAAAGTTAACCTACCACGGGTTGTGTCCCAACAATTGGTGTTTGGACATCAAAAATGCTTGAAAATAATGGCTTAGCAATAAAATTTATGCTTATCTGTCCCAACAGTACTGTTGGGACACTTTTTTATTAGTGATACACAGGTTTTCCATTAAAGTGTCCCAACCAACATTTAATTGAATTGATTAGTTTATTAGAATATAACGATTTTACATTATTGTTTGTATTTATATCGTTGTATTTAGCAAGGTAAAACTGGAAATTAGAAGAAGGTTGGGACAATTGAAAGCTGAGCCTTTATTTCCAAAGGAAAAAATTGTCCCAACAGTTATTTAAATGGGGTTGGGACACATATATTGTGGCATCTAATTATTTTAGTGTGACTATTTTTATTCTTATTCTATTATAAATATAAGTGTGCCTGGCTATTTGTATTGAAATTGCCACGTAGTTAAGGATGATCAAAATATTTATTATCCAGTGGATAATAACTAATTATGTCACTTGTAAGCCAGATAATAAATAATGGACGTTCATGTGCTTCATACATTTTTGGATTTTCCAGTTCCGGCAAAGCATTTGTAATTGATCCTAAAAACGAAGTAGATAAATACATTGAGATGACTGGTTCTTTGTTACTGAAGATAGTTTGTATAATAGAAACAAACATTCACACAGACCATATTCCAGGCACCAAAAAATTACAGATATTTACCAGCGCTCCAATTTATATGTTTGAAGATGTAAAGATAGTTTTTGGCTTTCTTCCACTGAAAGAGGACGATAACCTGAAAATAGGAAATGCAAAGATTGAGGTATCACACACACCTGAGAGCATATTATTATTGCGTTATAATGATAATAGAAATTATAAAGCTCTATCGACTAGATTTACCTGTGACATATTATTTGTTGGATATGTTGGAAGATCATATATTTCTGTAATATATACTTCGTATGAATTAATGCCAGTACACCACTCAGGATCTGCATGCAATGCAGGAATTAGTCTAGAGGTCTCTTATACACTTTTATATAAACGGCTAAGTAACCCTCCATTTCAGGAAGACTTATACAATGATTTTAGAAAAAGGCTTGGAAGTATCCAGTTTCAGCCCATGCCTGAAAAGAAAAAGATAGAAGAGTTAAACATGGGGGTAGATTAATATGTCAAACCTGGAAAATATTGCCGACAAACATTCTGAAATATTAAATGAGCTTGAGTATTTAGGTCTCACACACTATGAGGCAGAGCTTTTTCTAACTTTATCCCACAAGGAGATGACTGCAAGGGAGCTGTCACAAGCAAATGAAATCCCTTACACCAAGGTATACGGAGTTTTGGAGAAAATGATACAACTCAATCTGGTACAGAAAATAGAAGGTAATCCAACCATGTTTTCAATACCAGAACCGGCTACTGTAATTAGCATCCTGTGTGAGGAGAACAGGTCCAAGATAGACAAGATTGAGGATAATATAAACGATTATCTGTCAATCATCAGGAATAATGCAGATAAATCGAAGGATCTTAAAGTGTCATGGAGCATAGTTGGTTTAAGTAAAGTACAGTATTACCTCCAAACCATGATAAAAAATTCACGGCATTCAATTTATGTGATGGATCCCGGCATCAGAACAATCGATAATAAATTGTGTGAACTTCTCAAGGCAAAAAAGGATGTTCAGCTGAAGATTATAGTTTCCGCATGTGATATAAAAAAAATGCCAAGGGATCTTCTACCATTTTCAAGGATATATGACAGGTTGAACTCAAGATATTATATCTTTGATGGTGGGACATCGTTCATGATATCCATAGAGAAGGACCATGATATCTACGGAATAGTTGAACCATGCAGTAATTGTGTCTTACAGTCCAGAGAACATTTCGAAATGATATGGGACAGATCCAAGCCTGCATGCCCAAAAGGGGATGATTTATGATTCCCCCTGTGAAAAATAGTGCTGCATCACAAACATTAACTCATAATGGCACGCAGTACGTCATCCTTCTTTTACTAACCATTTTCATTGGCTGGTTCTTGGGGATAGAGCGTGTTCTCGTTCCTGCAATGGCTGAGAATATATATCACATTTCATCATATCTTTACATACTTTCATTTCTGGCAGCTTTTGGTTTCACAAAGAGTGTACTCAATCTTGTATCTGGAAAAATATCGGATGACATTGGACGAAAGAAACTGCTTCTTTTAGGGTGGCTTGTTGCTATTCCAGTTCCTTTTATATTCTACTTCTCAACAAGCTGGAATATGATTGTGCTGGCCAATATAGACGTGGGCGTTAACCAGGCATTCGCCTGGACCATGACTGTGACCGCAGGGCTGGATCTGAGCAGAAGCATATCTAGAGGCCATACTGTTGGATTGAATGAGGCGGCTGGCTATATAGGTCAGGCTACCGCAGGAGTAATTACGGGCTATATGGCAGGGTTGTATGGATTAAGGGGGGCGTCATTTATATTTGGAATCATTGTTGTAATTGTAGCCATAGGAATAACGGCTTTCACAATAAGGGAAACTGTAGGCTTTGCCAGAACAGAGGATGCTGGAATAAACAAAACAGGTATTTCAACCTCATTCATGAAGATGTTTACAGATACTTCATGGTCAAACCGAATTCTCTTTTCTTATTCACAGGCAGGGCTAATTGAGAAATTCGTGGATGTTGTATTCTGGGGGCTCATGCCATTGTACCTTCTTACGCTTCACTTCAATCTATTTATCATAGCGATTTTGGTTGGAATTTATCAGATAACATGGGGTTTGCTCCAGATAATCACAGGAAAGCTATCAGACCATATTGGCCGTAACATTCTTATAATCACAGGCTTCTGGATTGATTCAACTGCCATGTTGGGATTCGTTTTCTTTCATGGCATTTTAAATATTGCCTTGCTGAGTTTTTTTTCTGGCCTCGGAATGGCGTTTCTGTATCCGGTTCTCATTGCTGCTGTGAACGATAATGTCAAACCATCCGAAAGGGGCACGAGACTTGGTATATACAGGCTCTGGCGTGATTCCGGTTATGGATTTGGTGCTCTCTTTGTTGGAATATTGGCAACGGCGTTGAATGTAAGGTCTGTCTTTATATCCGTAGCACTACTGATGGCCATTTCAGGTGCAATAGTGATGGTTGCTTGCCGGACTAAGAGTTAATGGTTTCTTACATAATTACAATAATCTAAGATAAAAATGTATACCATTGTTTGATATATCTTTGGAAACTCTAAATAATAAAATAAAAAATGTAAATATTGGGCTTTACCTATTTTATAATACAAATTTAAATCATGTTATTACATCAATTAATGGATTTAATGACCCTAAAATACCATATGAATTTTATCCCAATAAGAATATAACATATGTATTTAATATAAATATTATAGAAATTAAATGTTAATCAAAATGTAATTGGAACATAACCATCCTTAATGTAATCAGATATTAATGGTCCAACAGGTTTTAATATTAATTTTATTTTTAATAATTCATCACTTATTTTATTGTTTTCTGCATAGTTTGTGCATGCTACTGGTATATTTCCTTTATCTATTAGCTGGTTTATCATATTTAGTATATCCTTATCATTTTCTGCGGCAAGTTTTTCAGACGGTCCAAAAAGTATTACCCTTGTTTCAATTGTTGTGTGCAATGAAAACATCAATCCAAGAATAGCCTTTTCTTTATTCTCATTTCCGGATATTATAATAACAAGCAATTTATCTATAATAATTCAATAAAAATATAAATAATAAATTTTTGTAGAGATAGATATATAAATAATATTATATACAATTTAGTAATCATATAGTTAAATTTAAATATAATAATATGAAAAATATAATTTTAGATAATGTAATACATTTACTGTAAATTCAAATTTCCATCATTTTCTTTACTAGGCATTAATTTTAATTATATTTAAAAACTGATATTTTTAATAGAAAAATTTATTCGTACATTATGTATAATACAAATTACCTTGCCAATAAGTATAAGCAAAGAGGAGGCTTTAAGGCGTATTAATACAGTACTATATAATGCAACAGAGCTGACACAAAATATAATTGCTTTAGCCAAAAAAAAAATCTTCTGCTAACTATTTAATCAAGGCAGAATGGCATTCAGAATTATATGTGAGTTTAAAACAGACTATACTGGATTTAAGTCCGATCAATAGTGAATATAGAAAAATTGCCGACTCTATAACCGCACCTTTTAATTCAATTAAGATAACGCAACTATATGGGGTATTAATAAGTCTTAAAAAGGCTTATGAAAACGATTTTTTAACAAATATTAATGAAATGATAGATGAAGAATTATTTACCGATATACTGGAACAGGCAGAATATCTATTATCCCAAAATTATATAAGAGCCTCCGCCGTTGTTGCAGGCGTATCTCTGGAAAGTCATCTTAGAAAACTAGCAGAGAAGAACTCAATTCCTATTATTAATGATGGGAAATATAAAAATGCCGATTCTTTGAATAATGAATTATATAAAAATAATATTATTGATAAAACTGATAATAAATCTGTTACAAGTTGGTTAGGATTAAGAAATGATGCTGCACATCCAGACTCAAAAGAAATTAATGGAGAGACTGTTAAGTTGATGATAGAGGGAATAAAATTATTTATTAAAAAGTATCCTGCTTAAATAAATTAAAAGAAAAATGGAAAATTCTATTATTATATAAGTTCTTAACTTTATTATAAAAATGCCCACAAAACTTTACATAGTTTAGATTTTAAACTATGTAATTTCATTTTGTGATTTTTTTAAAAAATTTGGAGGTTTTAGGGAGCTAATGATTTAAAGGGAAAATTACTATACATAGTTTGGTGGCTCAAACACTGTTTTACATAAAGGGTTCGTATTATATATATACATTAAACTGCAAAAATTAAAGTTGTTAAAAAATCATATTTTCAATATGATAATAATTTAAAACCTAATAAAATAAAGGATTTTATAATCATATGATTATCATATTGTTATCATATTGAGGCATATTATAATCGTTTATAACACTTTAAAATAAAGGGTTTTCAAATCATATGATTATAAAAAAGTTTATTTATAGGTTTATATTGTAATATTAATGACAGATGTGAATAAAAAAACAATTTCACTTGAATTGGATAAAAAGGATATAGGTATTCTTGATTCTTTATGTTCTTCAAAAAGTTTGAGCAGACCAAAATACATTAGTAAATTATTGCATCAAATCAACGAAGAAAACGAGAAGGGTGCATCTCTGGAACCTGTAGAACTATTTTTACTTAAGAAAGATATAGATGTAGATGTAGCCTATGATTATTTAAGAACAGTTAATCCGAAAGCTTCCAAATTCATTTACAAGAAATATGAAAAAATGAGACCTATTTTTGAAGAAATTTGTGATCCGGATAATCCACTATATTTGGAGGAAGTAAAAAATGAGTTAAGTGGAATTGTGGAAGTTAAGAACGAAGAAAACAAAATTAAAGATTTAAAAGAAGAATATAATGGGATTCTGGAGCAGATAAGGAAAGATAAGGATGAGGAATATAAGTTAAAATCTGAAATTAAAGAACTGGAAGCCAAATACGAGGAAGTGGAAGCCAGTCTGGAAGAAGCAAATAAACGCAAAGATGAATTAGACAAGCAGGTGGGCAATCTTGAGGATCCAGAAGTTTTAAAGAAGATTAAAAGTTTCAATGATTCGCTTATTTTATTTGGCAAATCCGTGTTTGACAGGAATCCAAACCCGAATGAAGTTTATGATGTCTTGAAGCATGAAATTAAACTTACCACTGACCAGAAAAACACTTTAAAACTTTTAACTGAACAGGCAGAGGAAATAAAGAATCTAATTGAAAAGGAGGATATGCTTTCAGATTACAAGTTAAGTGAAAAAAGGCAGGCATTGAAGGAGCAGATTGAAAAGGAAAAGGAGAATGCACAGAATGAACTTAATGCTTTCATGGTACATAATCCACAGAAAATGTTGCCTAAAATAAAGGAACATATAAACAATTCACTGGATAGAATAGAGGGTGTAAAGGAGGATGCTTCAGGCTTCAGATACTACAATAGCCATGAATTCGGAACCATCACATCTGAATTATACAGTGCTATTTCAAATATTGATATTTTGGCTGGGCAGGTTGAAAATAAAAGCAGATGGGGAAAGATTAAAGGAGAATAAATTATTGTATTGTTTTTTGCTGATTATAAAGATCGCTACCGATATTATTATAAACACCGAACCTAAAGAAATATCAGCTAAATTATAATGATAATTATATCCAGGTCCATTATAACCACCATATATTATTAAAACTATTCCTAATATTACTAATATAGCTATAATTCCATTAATTATCTATATCATTACAATATATACCATTTCTTTCATTAGCATCTTAATAATTGATTATCCTTTTAAATAAAATTTATTAAGAACATTATGATAGATAATGTAATTATCTTATGATATAAAAATAAGTGAATAAAATGCCTATATCAGCAGATGAGTTTAAGAAAGGAAAAAGGGCGGATTTATGGGAGGAGATGTTATATAAAATTCTTGATGATGGTCAAGCATATAGTGAGGATGAGCTATATGAAAAAATAGCTGTAGCACATCAAGCGTGGCTCAAGGAAGGAATTAGGGAAGTAGGAGAGAGTGATATTTTAAAAGATTTCGAATTATTTCAAATAGCATTGGGGGTATGTTAGAAGCTAATGTTATAGTATTAAATTACATTAATGGAAAAGAATACTATTTGCGTATAGAGTTTATTTAATAAGATGGAAATTAAATAATTATTTATTTTTATTCAACTATTTTTATATTTATAAACCCGATCCAAAAACTTGCTAAGAGTATATAGAGGCAGGAGCAAAATATTAACATACATATACCATTTAATTGCTTGGAAATACTTTATATTACGGGTTTTAACAAAAAAGTAAACCGTATATAGAATGGGCCCGACCGGATTTGAACCGGTGACCACCGCCTTGTAAGGGCGGTATCATAACCACTAGACTACGAGCCCTTAGTGGATAAGTCTTTAATAATATAATAATCTTTTTTTCAGTAACTGCAAGA
>JAKAAT010000056.1 GCA_021802205.1 Thermoplasmata archaeon | reverse complement strand
GAAGAATTCGCAGCAGAAAAAATAAAAGCAATTATGGAGAGAAAAAACCCTGTTGCCAGGGATTTATATGATTTATGGCTCCTAATCACAAAATACAATGTTAAAATAAATATAGAAATGATAAATTACAAACTGCAAAAATATACGCAAGTTCAAGGATTTAATATAGATGAATTCCTGGAAAAAGTAATTTCAATAGGGGAGATCTGGAATACAGAAATGGAAAGTTTATTGAATGTAATTGTTCCGTTTTATACTGTTAAAGATACCGTTATTGATTATATAATTAAATAAAACAATTACGATATAAAATTTTAACATTTGCCAATTTTTTATTATATTTTTCCAAATTATTATACATGAAGAATACGTAATTTTACGAATAATCAGGGAAAAAGTATTTAAGTCACGTGTATATAACAATATTGTTATTGTGGTATGATGAAAGAATTGACATTATACAAAATCAGGGATATGGCATTGAAAAATAATGTTTCGGTATATAATGTAAATGAATTTGCAAATCTAATCCAGAAAAACAATAAAGTAGCTATTGTATACATGAACAGATTAGTTAGGAATAACCTTGCAACTAAGCCTGTAAACGGGAAAATTTCATTTATTAATGACGATTTTATTATGGCATCACAATTAATTTATCCATCGTATATCTCTACAAATTCTGCATTACTATTCCATAAATTGGCGCAGCAGGTTCCTGGTAAGGTGGAATGTGTTACTACGATAAACTCAATAAATTACAATAAATTGGGAATATCATATCATAAAATAAAGCCTGAATTATTTTTCGGATATAAACGGTATAATTATAATAATAGCTATATTTTTGTTGCGAATCCAGATAAAGCAGTCTTTGATGGATTATATCTGAATATTTTTTCAGAAAATGATATTAATGAATTCAAAAATAATATAGACTTTTCAGATCTTATTCGGAATTTAAAGAATATTAAAATAAGAAAAATAAAAAAAATCATGGAGATATTAAAATGATTGATAAGGATGATATAATAAAACTATCAAAATTGCATGGTCTAAGGCCATGGCAGGAGGAAAAAAGGTATATGCTTTCAGTAGTCTTAAATGCAATTTATAATGAGCCTTTGATATTTAAAGGTGGCACATATTTATGGCTTTTCCATGGTTTACGAAGATTTTCAGAGGATCTTGATTTTACAGAAAATTCAATGTTAAAAGGTAATTTGCCTGATAAAGTTTCGGAGGAGCTGAAATTACAGGGGATTAATAATGAGTTAAAAATTGTTAAAAATGATAATATAACATTATCATTCAGGCTCCTTTCAGAAGGGCCAT
Source organism: Thermoplasmata archaeon (assembly GCA_021802205.1). Classification (GTDB taxonomy): domain Archaea; phylum Thermoplasmatota; class Thermoplasmata; order Thermoplasmatales; family Thermoplasmataceae; genus Ferroplasma. Next base: position 9,031 of record JAKAAT010000056.1, on the reverse strand, counting down.
TGTATACAAATATTTTGAGTATGGTTCCTGTTTATGTTGAAATAAGTAGAAGAGAGAAAATTATTAAACAGGCAATGGCATTAAATTTTGATTTTCCAGAATATAATTTGCCAATAAGAATATTATCAGGAATGAATCTTGATGAAGTGGCAGCAGAAAAAGTAAGGGCAATATATACAAGGAAAAAAGCGAGAGACATATATGATTTATATTATTTAATTTATTTTAAAAAAGTAATTTTTGAACCAGAATTAATTAATATGAAGCTAAAGTTTTATAATATAATTTTCGATAAAATGGAATTTATTAATGAAATATTAAAACAGAAAAAAATATTCAGTAATGAATTAAAACCAATAGTAATGGGAGAAATACCGGAAATACAAAAAATAATTGAAATTGTATCATCATGGATTAACATCTAAAATAGTTTATAATTTAAATATGGAATCCACCAAATAGATACACCTATATATACAGGATTACTGGATATATCTTACTTTTTTCTCCTTATTGCTACTATTGCGGCAGAAATGATTATTGCAATTGCTGCTACAACTCCAATCCCATAATATAGGGTATAATTGTGTTCCGGTGTATATTTAATATTATTAACTGTAACATTTTTACCGTTTACATCTACATTTCCTGAACTGTCTGATATTTTCTTTCCATTTACCCCGCTTACGGTGTATGCATATGTTCCATTGTGCAAGGCAAACAGTATAGTATTGTTATCGGACGATTCCGTAGTTCCATTAAGTGTAACTAACCATGTTGTTCCAGCAGGCAATCCTGTTTCAACAAATTTTACAGTGTACATTCTAGAGAATGTTATCGTTGTTGACATATTGCCCCCGTGTACAGAGATCCCGGAAGAGGATGGTACGGGTTCATATGGTTCATTTGCAATGGAAGTTCTATATGTATATGTGCCATTTATAAGTGCAAATGAAAATGAATTCCCTGTTATTGGCCCTGATTTCACTGTACTGGATAAATTGACATACCATACTGATCCGCCCGGAAGTCCCGCCTCTATAAATTTAACTTCATAGGTTACCTTAGAGAATTTTATTATGCTCTTATAGGAAGAACCATTTACTACGATATCCCCAGAATAATGTTCGGCTTTATAGATCTTGTCCGGTGTTTCTACTGTATATGTGTATGTATCATTCGCCAGTACAAATACAATGGTATTGGTAACTGATGATTCTGTCTTCCCGTTAATAGTAACTGACCATGCTGTTCCTGCGGGCAATCCTGTTTGTGTAAAGACAACATTGTATTTTGGCGCCACATTTAATGGCAAATATTCTCCAGCTGTAAGATTAACTGTTAAATTTTTATAAAGTATAGTCCCATTATAAATAGATAAATTATATTCACCAGGAGCAAGAGTCAGGTTAACTTCGTGTTTTACGAAACTATATTCCGTTCCGTTTACACTTATACTCCCGCTTGAAAATGGTGTTGAGATATTCAATAATGATATATCTGCTGAACTGTATACCTGTGATAAGGAACCGTCTCCTGCAGTCACATTTTCGAAAATAGTTCCGTTTGACGTGTAATATTCTGCTGTGGATGTAACGTTGCTTATGGTTTCTGCAGTATCACTGCCATAATTAAAGGCATTTGTTATTTCCTGGTAATTATGCCCATTCCAGTATTCTATCCCTAGTTGAATGTTTGAAGACATATCTACGGTTGAAGAACCATCCCCGGGTCCTCCAAGAATGAGTTCTGCATCATAGAAAGAATAACCGTCCGGTTCATAATTATAGCCATCAACAACAAAACTCTGATCTGAAGTTACATTTGTTGCAAAGATAAAAACCGGGCTGTCATAGGTCACCCATCCGTATCCATCATTATACATAAGCTCTACTTCAGGACTTCCGTTTTTCATGGTGCTATTCACCATAAAATTTATGGTTGCCAGATTTGGTAATTTAATATCATTGCCCGGTAAAGTACAGGATGCAATTGAATAATAATAACCGGAATCTGAATAATTGCTAACTGTTCCGGTCCCATTAACAGTAGAATTGTACATGCTTGCACCACTGGATGTCATATTCCAGATATTGTCAATAAAAGTGATAGCCCTGGAGGATGTGTTAATGAAGGCAACGTCCTGGACCCAGTATACATATTTATTATTACTGTTATTAAAAACAAGATTTACATTGAATTGAACGGACATGCATTTATTTCCTGTTGAATTATCTACTACGGACAGATTATAGATTTTAGCTGAACCTAAGAATGATGTTGTATTATATTCATATGGGGTATATCCGCCAAATAAGGTCCCGGTACCAAGTCCGTAATCAGCCATGCCAACAGGGGCAGGCTCATTCCTGTATAAATTCTCCGGGTTTACAGAGGAATAATTACTTTCATTTGAGGGCAATACTGATGAACTGTTTGTCACCCCAGGGCCCTTAGAGGCATGTGAATTAACAGATGATGAAAGCATATCAGTACTATGAGTGGTTATAGAAGAGACGGCCATTAAAACAAATAACAGTGCAATTGCTATGGGAAGTATTTTCTTCCACTTTGATTTTTTTCCGTGCACCATTCATCATTAAATAAATGTATATATATTTCATTCTTCGAATATTTTCTATCGCATATATTATCCATTGCAAATGTTAGTTAATAACTATGATGCACAAAAATGACCAATAAAATTTACCATTACTTATTGTTTTCAATTAAAATAAATTTAAGGTGAGAATTCCTCCTGAAGCTCAAGTATTACCTCATTCAATACTTCTTCTAATGTCATACCGTTGTATTCACGCAAGCCACCCATGTCGGTTCGCAACCTGGCGCTAAATCCCTTTTCATCTTTCTCAAATTCAATATTGCAAAGTAGCTCTTCCATGCCAATCACTCCATAATTACCTGTAGTATTTAAAAATTGTTATTTGTACGCCCGTAGAACCCGAGCATTATATCAGACACATTATTTCCGGTCCTGCCAGTTATGATAGCACCATGGGCTTTTGATAAAGCCGTATAAGTATCACTACTGGCAAGGTACTCTTCTAAATTTTCAATTCTTGTGGAATTGTCCACTATTCCCCCTGCAGCAATGCTCTTTCCATCTATGCCATCTGTGCCCATGGAAATAAAAAGAAAATCGTTATCACCCATATTTTCCATTACTCTTACCGCGAGTTCCTGGTTTCGACCCCCACTGCCGTTTCCTGTTACTGTTACGGTGGTCTCGCCGCCACAGACAAACCAGAAAGGTTCCCCCTTGATCTCCAGTATATTCCGTAAAATGTCAGTTAGATCCCTGGATACTACTTTCACATCTCCGTTAATATTGCTTCCAAGATTTATCTTTTCACCTTCAAGTTCCGAATAAATATAATCCACAAAATCACGATTTTTTAAAACAATTGTGTTTTTCACATTAGTAAAATATTTACTGTCCAGTGTTTTGGAAATATCTACTTTTTCTATTATATCTCTCAATCTGGCATCTTTGATGTACTTCTTTGCCAGTTCCTTCAAATTCGCCGGTGCAGGGATATTTACCAGAGGTCCGGAAGCAATTATATTCAGGTTATCGTAAACCACATCGGAAATAATATAGCCAGCCACAGATGCAGGATAAAGATATTTTGCCAGTTTTCCGTTTTTTACTGCAGATAACGATGACCTGAGACGGTTCAATACGTATATATCACCGTCATTTTCCATGATTTCTGCCGATATATCCTTGAGGTCATTGACATCTATTCCAGTTTCCAGTAGCTCGAATAGGGATGAACCTCCCCCTGAGATCAACACAATAACAAGGTCCTTCTCAGTTAATCCATCTAAATGTGAAAGCAATTTTTTTGAAGATTCTACAGATAAACTGCTAACGTAGGGATGAGTACCACGCAAAATCTCCAGTTCCTGATATGACTCGTTGTGTACTTCGTCATCAGGTATAATAATCCCAGCATAGGATAGTTTTTTGAGCACACGTTCACGTATTCCGGAGTACATGTTAAATGAAGCTTTGCCAAATCCAATTACATAGACACGGTCAAATTTTTCTGTGTCCACATTGAAATTCCTTGACATTGCAGCTGCTGGATTAAGATTATTAATAGCATTCTGAATTTTTTCCAGTGCATATACCCTTCTTGAATTTGTTCCAATATTATCCATGTTAAGAATCTGCATAGTAATATATATTACCGGTGGTTTTAACTTTTTTCAATAGGGAAATAGACCTGAATTCCAGCCACCGTAACTTGAAACATGCCTGGCTCCCTATATATTATACATATATTGCGAAATCCGTAATCAATTAAAATCCGGATTCATAACAAAAATTAAAATATAATTCAGTTATTAACTGTTACGTGATAAAGGAAGAAGTTTTTCGTCCCAAAAAGGAATATAAACATCTTGGATATAATCAGCTATCACTGAGGCATGCTGTGTCTCAGGCTGTCGGGCTTAATGCGCCTGGAGGGACGATTGTCCTTTACGTGGCCGGAACGGCAGCATTGTTGACATTTACATTTTCTAAATATCCTGATGGTGCTTTTTCAATTCCTTTAATATTGTTGCTTGCCCTTATTGTTTATTCAATGATGAGTTATTCATCCTTTGAATTTTCAAAATACCTTTCCAGTTCTGGCGGATATTATACATTTGTGGCAAATGGTCTTGGAAAAGGTTTCGGCCTTACCACTGCATTATCGTATATAAGTTACCAGATTTTGAGTTTTACAGGCTTTGGAATACTTGGTTTTATTGGATTTGCCTACGCAATTCTTCCCAGCCTCGGCATTACAGTTCCCTATGTTAACATACTATGGATCCCTGTTACCATTGTTTTTATTTTATTTGTGAGCTTTCTTATTTATAAAGGAATCAAACCCTCTCTGAAATACGTCTCATATGCCATTCTCATTGAGGTAATATTCTTCATTGCCAGTTCAGTCTATCTCATAGGCGTTAACCATACTTCAATCAGCATCAAACCGTTTACAGCTATTCCGGTTGGTGGTAATTTTATAGTTCTGGCGGCGATGATGGTTTACGCAATTGGTTCATTTGTTGGTGTTGGAGGTTCAATACCCATAGCAGAGGAAACTAAAAACCCTAAAAAAACAGTTCCCCGGTCTATTATAGCAAGCATAGCAATTCTGGGTGTTACCATTATTATTGCGGCATATGCTGAAGTCATTTCATGGGGATATGGAAATATGGTATCATTCGGGACAGGCACTGGCATAGGAGCATATCCGGTACTTTCCATATACAAAGATGGATTCTCAGGCATGGGGCTTATTCCATTTGCTGTACTGCTTATAATTGTAATAAATTCCTTTTTCACGGCTACAGTATCACTGGGTACAAACGCATCCAGGGTAATATTTTCATTATCAAGGGAAGGTGTAATTCCAGAAAAGCTATCAAGGACGAACACAAAGGGCGTTCCAGTATATGCCATTTTATTTATTACAATAGTATCACTGGCTATCGTCCTGGCTACCGGAATATCCTTTGAATTGCTATATCCAGGAAAAATAATAGATGCTTTGCTTTATTCATCTGTCTTTTTGCTGGTGCTTGAATCCCCGATTTCATACATAGTACACATTCTTACAAACACATCGCTGCATATGTACCTGAAGAAAAGAAAAATGAAAACACACATATTCAGGCACATTATTATACCCGGAATTTCCAGCATAACTCTTGTAGGGGCAATAATTGCTGCAGTATATTTTGATCTTAGCGCGCCATACATATACGGTGTTTACGGTGCGCTTGTATGGGTAATTGTAATAGCAATTGTAGTTGTAATAATGTATACAAAATATAACAAAAATCTTGATGATATAGGGAATTTTTCCCTATAAATTCATAACATTTTCTATCTGTGCCAGAGATCTTTGCCTGACTGTTTCTATATCTTCATTTTTTATAATTTTGCCATTTTCCATGTATGGTTGCAATATATTTTCCATTGTTCCACCACAATGGCAGGTGGGTTTAGTATCAGAATATCCAGCAATAACATCATTGCAAGTCTTGCAGCGGTAAACGTTTTTTATTCCTGAAAATTTTCCACGTTTTGTTATATCGGTGCCATCTATATTTACTATATCCATTCCAAAATCGACCGGTTTTGCGGATGATATGGATGTGCCTATTCCGAATGACTCGACGCCTGCCGATATGAGTTCAGGTATATCTTCAAGCTTTATTCCGCCTGATACCATAATTTTAATATTTTTATGGCCGCGGATGTCTAGCTCCCACCGTATTTCCCTTATAAGGTTTGGGAAGTTCCCACGCCTGGATGATGGTGTGTCAAGCCTTATAAAATCTATGTCCGGGAATTCCTCTGCTGCCTTTATTGCGGCAAATTTTTCATCCATGAATGTGTCTATAAGAAATACTCTGAAATCGGAATTGTCATGCTGTACTTTCCACGCATCATGGTCTCCAAGGATCAATGAGAGTGCGTGTGGCATTGTACCTGATGGTTTGATGCCAAGGAGCTTCGAACTGAGTACTCCGGATACGCCTGCAGCACCGGCAATATATGATGAACGGTCTATCATTGGTGATATAGCAGGATGCATTCTCCTTATGCCAAATGATATAAATGGTATATTGCCCAGTGATTTTTTAAGCAGTGACGAATAGGATGATATTCCCGATGCCTGGCAGAGGAATCCAAGCAGGGGTGTTTCAAGTTCAGCGAAATCTAAATATTTGCCGGATATTCTTAGAAATGGAACAGGAATTCCGTTTATGTCCCTTGGCTTCAATACTGTACCCTCCGGAATTGCATATACATCCACATTATGGGATTCAAGCAATGGCAGTACGTCGTTAAGCCCTGTGAAATTTATATATTCATATGCTGATGACTGTGTTGTAACCTCCATTGTTACATAGGGATTTTTCTTAAGCATGGTGAGATATTCCATAGTTTTTTCAAAATACACATCGGTGACCGATCCATTCATTATATCCGAGTCGTTTGCCATGGTGAACCTGTTCATTTATATAACCTCTTTTAATAGTTCCTCTGAATTTATATGTGTATATCCATAATTTATTTTAATGTTGGTTAAGGCGGAAATCTGGTGTGAGTTATCAATGCAAGCGCAGAGGTCAGAGATAACTTTCACATTATAATAACGGTAAAATGCAGCTGCACATGTGTGCTCAACGCATATATCTGTGCTTATTCCGAAAATGTAAATATTGGCTATGCCTGATGCACGGAGGAGAGAATCGAGATCAGTATCGAAAAAAGCATCGTAATGGCGCTTCTTTAGAATATAGTCAGGAAATGGCTTTAGCGCATCAACTATTTCAGAGCCCCATGTTCCATCTATGGCATGTTCCCCCCATACTTTAAATTCCGGGTCATTCTTTATGTGAGAATCCTTTGCGAATATTATGGGAATATTGCCCTTTAGCTGTTTTAATGCTATTTCTGCAAGTTTTACACTCTCAACTGCATTACTGTTTCCAAACTTCCCTGTAACAAAATCATTGATCATGTCCACAACAAGAACACAACTTTTAGTTTTATCCATTATTTACTGTTATAGGTAATATATATTAATTCTTTATCCACCAGATCGTTTTATTTCCATTGTCCTCTATGTAGATATTATTTTCCTCCAGTTTCTTCCTTATGTAATCCGATATTGCATAGTCCTTCTGTGATCTTGCATGGTTTCTTATGTCTATTATAATATCCATAATATTTGATTCCTGATTCTGCTTCCTGTAGATTATGTTGAGAAATGAGTCTACATATTCCACAATATGTATAAGTTTAGAAGCAGCAGCAGATGAAATATTTTCCATGTTCTTATTTGCATCTGAAATAAAAGCAAGAAATTCCCTGATAAGTGACCTGGTATCAAAATTTTTGTCCATAACAGCGTTGAAATGGTTTATAATTTCCTCTGCATCTATATTATAACTTCCTTCCGTAGAATTAAGCTCTTTCATTTTGTTATAAAATATGTTAATCCTTTCCACTGCATCCTTTGAGCTTTCCATTAATTGCGCGGAATAATCTATAACTGTATTGTAATTGGAATTAATCATGGCAAACCGCAATTCTTCCGGTTTATAGCTCTTCAGTATGTCTTTTGTCTGGATAAAATTCTTTAATGATTTGGACATTTTTTCCTTATTAATGTTTACCATGCCTGTGTGGATCCAGTACCTAGCAAGGTATCTCTTTCCACTTACAGACCTCATCTGTGCAATTTCTGCCTCATGGTGCGGGAAAATAAGGTCGTTTCCACCGCCGTGTATATCATATTCAGAGCCAAAATATGCCTCTGTTATAGCTGTATCCTCTATATGCCAGCCCGGGCGACCCTTTCCCCATGGAGATTCCCAGAATGGTTCACCTGGCTTCATCTTTTTCCAGAGAACAAAATCTTCAGGGGACTTTTTTTCTTCCTTTATAACACCCCTGGCATTTTCCCTTATCTGGTCCATATTCTGATTTGATAATTCACCGTAATCAGAAAATTTCCTTACATTGAAGTATACACCATCAGCGGTCTCGTATGCGTACCCGTGTTCCATAATTTTTTTGATCTGACCTATAATTTCATCTATATACAGGCTTGCCCTTGCGTAGTAATTGATACTGTCTATTCTCAGTTTGCCCATAATTTCCTTATATTCTTCGAAGTAATGATCAGCAACCTCGCTGTATTCTTTGCCTTCCTCAGCTGCCCTGTTAATAATTTTATCATCTATATCTGTAATATTCTGCAGGTAAAATACAGAATATCCTCTAGCCCTGAGATACTTTGCTATAACATCAAAGAATATATTTGTCCTGGCATGGCCTATATGCGAATGGTCATATACTGTGGGTCCGCAAACAAACATATTAATTCTGCCTGGATGCATAGGTTTGAAATCCTCATCTTTCTGGCCAAGTGTATTATGAATTATCATCCTGTTGTAATCGGCAGATTATAAATAAATTTAATGTATA
>JAKAAT010000055.1 GCA_021802205.1 Thermoplasmata archaeon | reverse complement strand
AACTTCCAAAGGTGGATGTTAACATGGTTAACAGAAACCATAACCTACTAATGAAACAGTAAGCCATTTGCATCAGAGAATATTATTATCGGGCACTTCATAAATTCGGGACTATACCAAGTTGCGAAACAAAATTCAAATATAAAATAACGTAATCATCCATGGATAATAATGGTAACCTGCGTTATGTATAATTTAAAAATGAGCGAAACCCACCCATCGACCATATGTGTACTTGCATCAAGATTTAAGGATTCCTTTAAAGATTTAATAGAGGTGCTTACATCACCACTACCGGATGAAAGTCTTGAGGAATATATTGAAGAATATGCAAGAACAGATGAGATTATGCCCGAGGATAAGACCATTGGGTTTGTAATCATAAACAAGGATAAGAAAGTAGCATCCCTGAATTTCAATGAAAAGAGCACTGATGATTCAGAAATACAGGAAATTCTTGAAAAATATAAGGAAATGGGATATAAAACTGAACTGGTATACAGTTAATACATTGTCAAATTATATAATTTATCCGCTGCCTCATAGCTTTCCTGTGAGTTTATTCCCAGAAGCTTGCTGATTTTTATCATATGCTCTTCCGGGCTTTTATCGTATATCTCCCTCCAGAGGATCAATCTCTTCTGGTCCCTATCATACAGTACAGTTTCACCGCATTTCTGGATACAGTGTATTGCCTCCGCAGCCTCCTGCGCATCAGATATGTCTTTGAAGCAGTTAAGATAATTCATAGGTCGTCACACCTCTTGGCGTCGAAATCGGGGTATTTAATATTGTAACGGTTTAGAGAATATTTGATTGCATCAATCAGTGAGAAAATATAACCTTTATAATCCCTTATATATGGAAATATATTATATTTATCATCAGAGAGTACATTGCTAATATCATCAGTGGATAATTCACCCTTCAGCCCTTTAATAAGATATTCCATGAATTCTTTCTTTATATCTTCTCCCTTCTTTTCGTATTTTTTCATGTTCTTTTCCACAATGCTATAGGCATTATTCACATCTCCGTCGACAATGGATATTTTAAAAATTTCTATTACATCTTCTGTATTCACTTATATCACCTATATGACCGCTATACCCGCCAGGTATGTATACAGTGCAAACGATACTCCCAGTCCCAGTGTAATCAATCCCATTATTATTACACTATATTTTATTCCCGGTGCCATGTTGAAGTCATTGTCTCCCTCTTTTCTGTAAGAGTATATAATAATCCTGAAGTAATAGAATATGGAAATGGCACTGTTTATAATTGCTATAACTGCAAGCCACCACAGGTCTCCTATGATCAGTGAAAAGAAGAGGAAATATTTGGCTATAAATCCTCCGGTGAGCGGAACGCCGGCAAGGGAAAGGAGCATTACCGCAAGGAATAGCGCAGTCCATCTGGACTTTTTGCTCAATCCAATAATATCATCTATCATGACCTTATCACTTTTTACGAGGCTCATTGCTATGAAAGGACCGGCTTTCATGAAAATATATGCTACAGCATAGAACATTGCCGATGCAATGGCAAATCTCACAAAAATTTCTTTTGATACAAGAACTGCGGGATAGTATGAATATCCTATCAGTGCAAAAACCAGTATCATATATCCTGCCTGGGCAATGCTGGAGTACCCCAGTATCCTTTTCAGATTATTTTCCATTAATGCTGCAAGATTTCCGTATGTCATTGTAAGTATTGCCAGTATTGCGAAGAAGAGGAAAACATAATTATAATCCGGTATAAATCCAAGGAACAGGAATTTTAACAGTATCATATATGCCACAAGTTTTCCTCCTGTTGAAAGGAATGCAGATACAGAATTAGGTGCACCATCATATGTATCTATAGCCCACTGCTGCATGGGGAATATTGCTATTTTGAATCCGAATCCAATGGTTATGAATACAAGAGACAGCAGAAGAGATTTATTGAAATCTATGGTCCCTACAGCCTGTAAATTAAAAGTCCTTGTAGATAGATAAAAGAATGCTATTCCCATTATATTGAATGATGTTCCTATTGTGCTTATCATAAAATACTTCAGGGAAGCTTCCAGATTGCGTTTTGTTTTATTATATGCTGTCAATACATACGTTCCTATACTTACTCCCTCGAAGGATACAAACAGCACAATGAGGTTGTAAGTGAACGCTGCGATAACCATGGAAAGTGCTATAAATAGAAGAAGTGCATAATAAACATCAAATCTCTTCTTTATATCGTTCATCGACGGTATTATAACAACCATTATAGAAACAAGGAATATCAGTGCCCAGTATGTATCAAAGGATGAAATATTAAGAGAGAAGATACTGTAATTCTTTTCCTGAAAGAGCAGAATGAAAAATGATCCAATCAGAATGATGAAAGTAAATCCTCCGAGTATTCTCTTGCTGTCCGTTTTAATACCTGCGGCCAGTGTTATAAAGCCAGCCAGGCCCAGTAATATTAGTGCATAAAGGTATTCATAAATCATAATAATCCCCCCAGATTCGAAGCATATTCTGTCAGTAGCTTAAATAATAGTGTAGGGTAAACGCCCAGGAAAATTGTTCCCGCCAGGATGAAGAATAATATAAGAAATTCCTGTTTATTTATGTCCTTTAATCTTCCAAGGCGTTCGTTGTAGTATCCGAATAGGGACCTCTGGGCAGCCCATATATAAAAGGCTGCCGTAATGATGAGCCCCAGTACTATAAACAATGTATATAATCCGATACTCTGGAATGCAGATATTGTGACAGAAAATTCACCGATAAAACCTGCCAGGGATGGTAATCCCAGTGATGCCAGCATGCCGATCAGAAGGAATGATGATAAAACCGGAAGTTCCCGGTTGAGACCGCCCAGATCGTATATCTTTGATGTCTGTGTCCTCCTGTAAAGCATGGAAAGCGATGCAAATATCAGTGCTGCAACAAAAGTATGTGCTATTATCTGGTACATACCACCTGCAAGGTCAAGCGTCCTGACATAGCCCGTTGATAGAAGGGCAGTCCCAAAGGCAATTGTTATAAATGCCATTTCAGCAGCACTGCCGTAGGCCGCCATTCTTTTCAGATCGCTCTGGAATAATGCAGAGAATGAGAAATATATCACACTGATCAATCCCAGAAGTATGATAAAGTATGCAAGTACCCTGGGAAAAAGACCTGCCATTGGGTATAATATGCCAAGAAGGCCGTATCCTCCCATGGCAACAAGTCCTCCTGAAAGCATTATTGTCCCGGAATAGGGAGCATCATTATATGCATCAGGCAGCCATGAATGCAGCGGGAATGAGGGAAGTTTTATCAGGAAGGCAAGCAGGAAACCGAAGATAATGAAATAGAAACCTGATTTCGGAACGGTGTCGAGGAATGAAATGGAAGTCAGATCACTTATCTGGAATGTGAATATTCCCGTGTTGATGAAGTAATAAGTTGACAGGGTAAATATGGACAGAAGCAGGAATAGTGACCCTATATGGGTATATATGAAGAATTTTAAGGAACTTCTCTCCTTGTTTCCGGTTCCGTACTTTCCGATTATGAAAAATACTGGAATGAGAACAACCTCCCAGAAGATATAGAAAAACAGGAAATTTCTCACAATGAAGAGCCCGACCAGACCGAAGCCTGAAGCCATGAACAATCCGTAGAAATAGGCACCATGGTTTCTTCCTCCCATGAGCACTGCAAATATTGTAATGAACAGGGCGATTATTACCAGAAGATCAGTAAAGCCTGTCAATCCCAGTGAAAAATCTATGTTTATGGTAATCCCACTGGCATGGAACTGCGCTAGCAGAATATTATAATATGCTATTACCCCGCCATTGTAATTCCTGAAGTGCAATACAGAATATATGATAAAAAACACTGTAAGTATTCCAAGGGATGCCAGGGATAATGTTTTTGAGTGGCTCCCCCCGAAGAAGCTCAGTGCTGCCAGAATAAAAAATAGTATGAAGAAGTAAAATAAAATCGTTCAGATCACCTCTATTAGTTCAATGATTGCAAATATGACAATCATACCTATTATTAGGAAAGCAACATAGAAGGGTATACTGCCTGTTTCTATCTTCCTGAAATCTGAACCGAGGTCTGAGATATCCCTGCCGGTTGCATTTATGCCGTCATCGAGCTTTCTCTCGCCTGCACCGAATATATATGAAATAGGAAGTATTATGCGCTCCGATATTACTTCTGTGTAAAGCCAGTCAAAGTAGAATTTGTTCTTGATAACCTTATAAAGTGGGTTTTTAGAAATAGTAGTATGGCCATTGATGTTATAACGGTAGATAACATAGGCGATTCCTATTCCGATAAGGGAAAATGCCACTGGCAGAATTTCTATTGCCAGCGGCGGGGTATAAACAAAAACAGAGGCGTCTATGAATTTATAGAATGGCTTCTGTATAATGCCCAGTGTGAGTGACAGGAATGCCAGTATTATCAGTGGAGATAGATATATTAGCTTGGGATCGTGGGCCTTTTCTGCCAGTTTGGACCTGGGTTTTCCAAGAAATACAAGAAAATACATCCTGAATGTATATGTTGCAGTCAGTATTTCTCCGAATAAGAGAAGAAGCCATGGTATTATATTTCCAGAATTTACAAAGTATTCATATGCGCCCGATATTATCTGGCCCTTTGAGAAGTAGCCCGCAGTGGGAGGTATTGCAGCCAGTGTAAGAGCGCCTATGAGCATGAGTATGGCTGTTGCAGGCATTCTCCTGAAAAGGCCGCCCATGTCCTTCATATTCCTGAGCTCCATGAGCGTCAATAATATTACTGCGGCGGCCATGAAAAGAAGTGCCTTGAATACAGCGTGTACAACCAGATGGTACATACCGAATGCGACACCTGAGTAGCCGATCACTCCGCCCAGGCCGATTGCTGCCATCATATAACCTAGCTGGCTTATTGTAGAATAGGCCAGAACCCTTTTTATATCATTTACAACAATTCCAAGAATTCCTGCATAGAATGCTGTAAACGCACCTATGAGGACTACAGCGTAAAGCGAGTATGATGAAGCATAATAGAATAACGGGAAGAGTCTTGCTACGAGATAAACACCGGCGGTAACCATTGTTGCCGCATGGATAAGAGCTGATACAGTTGTTGGACCTTCCATGGAATCTGGAAGCCATACATGCAATGGAAACTGTGCAGATTTAGCAACTGCACCGCCGAGGAATAGAATTGTTGCAAGTGCAAGGACATTTGGACCAATTGCTATTGAAATGCTGCTGGCATTGTCAATAAGGTACGGTATACTCATGGGACTTATACCTGTAGGCACTACTGTTACCAGTTTTGTGTATAGAACTCCCATACCAATGATAAATAACAAATCCCCGACCCTTGTTACTATGAATGCTTTCTTTGCTGCAGCAGCAGCATTCGGCTTGAAAAACCAGAATCCTATAAGAAGATAAGAGCAAAGTCCGACTATCTCCCAGAAGAGGAAAAATAAGACCAGATTTGAGGAAACAACCAGGCCGAGCATAGCACCTATGAATAGAGATGTTTCAGAAAAGTAAATATTCTTCCTGGGATCTTTTTTCATATAAAACATTGCAAACAGATTGATCATTAGGGACATGAAAGCAACCATCATGGCCATTATAACTGTGAGATGGCTTATGTATATTCCAAGGTCTATATTGTAGAACCATGTATAATGGGAATATATATAGTTATGATTGAGCAGGTAGAGATAGGCTACTATTATCAGTATTAATGACCCGGTAATCATCAGGCTGCTGAAAATACCGGAATATTTTATTTTATATCTACCTATGATATATTCCATCGGAAATGCTAAAAGTGGAAGCAGGAATATAAGATAATATAATATTGTTACCATTTGATATCCCTCAGAAGTGAAATATTTGTCTTGCCGTATTTTTTGGAAATGAGTGTGAATATGGCTATTCCCGTGGCAGTTTCAATAACACCGATTGCTATGACAAAGAGAGCAAAGACAATAACAGACGTAGAATAGTAAAATGCGGCAACTCCTGCAACATCAAGCAATGCTGCGTTTACGGTTATCTCAAGAGAAATTATAACCTTCATCCCGACCTTTGATGTGGTTATACCGTAGATTCCTATTGTGAACAGTATCATTGATAAGAATAGTATGTAAATTATATTCATTTTTCATCATCTCCAACTATGTACATAACACCGATTATGGCAGCAACCAGAAGCACAGATAGCAGTTCAAATGGAACAATATATGTGGAAAAGAGCAAATGACCTATTCTTGATATGTCCTGTGATCGCCTGGTGAAAGTACCGCTGATGGTCAGGAGATTTGCCCCGATAACTATGAGAAATACTATTGCCGCGATTTTCTGTGCCTTATTCTTCAACGTCCTTCCCTCCCGTCAACATTAGAACAAACACTATAAGTATTACAATTGAACCTGTATATACAAGCAATTCAACACTTCCAAGAAAGCTCAGGCCAATTAATATGAATATTGATGAGAACACAAGCATGAGAATAAATAAGAATATTGATGAATGTATAAGATTTTTAGAACTTATGGCGGCCAGAGCCATTATCACTGCAAGGGCTGCGAATGCAAGGAAAATAATAGTAAATATCATTTTATGACATCCTCCTCCTGCATGGTTAATTCCTGTGGAGAATAGGTAAAGCTGTTTCTCGTCCTGGCATCTTCAAACTGGTGTGTGAGGTAAATTGCATCTGTAGGGCATATCTCCTCGCACTGCCTGCATACAGTGCATGTTCCGAAATTTACATCTGGATATATATTCCTTTTATTCTGCAGATTTTTCCTGTCTCCCCTGGCAGTCTGGACAACATTATTTTCAAGACCACTTCTATCAAGGTCCCAGTGCTCCATTTTTATGCTGTGATTCGGGCATATTTTTGAACATAATGTGCAGCCAACGCATGCCTCCGGAACAAGGAATATTCTGAATCTGAATCTTTCCGGTATTTCTCCCTTATCCTCGGGATACTGTGTCGTTACCGGTTTTTTAAACATGTATTTTCCCATACTGTACATCAATTTCAGCGACCCAACAACAGGAATGGGTTTTTTCGGCATTTCAATTTCTTTAACAGTAGCTACCATTTTTATCACCTTATATATAGTACGAATAAACCCGCGTACACCAGGTTAACCATGGAAAGCGGAAGCAGGTACTTCCAGCCAAGATTTACAAACTTATCGATTCTTATCCTGGGAATAGACACCCATATGAGGAATGAAATGAGTACGAGTATATCGGTTTTAATGAATAGATAGATAAATCCCACATAGTTATCATAGGGCCCATTGGACCCGCCAAGGTAAAGTACGGAGATCAGAAATGAACTCAGGTACACCATGCCGAATAAACCTATGTAGAAGAAACCGAACCTCATACCTGAATATTCTGTGGTGTATCCAGAAATAAGCTCGCTATCACTTTCACCCAGATCAAATGGGGAATAGGAAGCCCTGGCAACCATTGATATGAAGAATATTAGAAGTCCTAACGGCTCTATAATTCCATAGGGTATAACTTCATTTGCTACAATGCTGGAAAGACTTAACCCGCCTGTTATGGCGGCTCCGGTGGCATATGACCTCGATGATACGATTACAATTGCCAGCACACTTATCATCATGGGAATTTCAAAAGATATATCTTTGGCTACTGCCCTCATGGTTCCAAGAAGAGCGTAGTTGCTTTTTGTGCTGATACCTCCAAGTATCTCCCCTATTGGAATTATTGATAAAATACCGAACATCAATATCAGCGTTACTTTTGAATGGGTTACTGCGAGAGAACCAAAATATGCGAGGTCTCCGAATGGTAGAAGAATAAATGCAAGTATGGTTGCAATCATTACAATTACCGGGGCTATCTTATATGCCATATCGTCACGGCCTTCAGGCAGGATGGATTCTTTTCCCACCAGCTTCAGTGCGTCCGCTATAAGTTGAAGAAGCCCAAATTTTCCTACACGGTTTGGACCTATTCTCCTCTGGATTCTTGCCATATATTTTCTGAATATGTAAATTAATGCTATGAAGGAAAGGGCCACAAAAATGAGGACAATAATTGATTCGATGAGATATGCTATGCCGTATGATCCAATATTTCCTAAAAACGAGAACCATTGATGAATTCTGAAAAGTATGCTCATCTATCCACCTCGCCAGCAACAGCATCAACAGAGGCTATAGTAATTATAAGATCGGCAATAAGTGATCCTTTAGTCATGATTGGAACCACTGCAAGGTTCTTGAATGACGGGCTCCGTGCATGCACTCTGTAGGGCTTTACCCCCCCGTCTCCTCTTATGAAAACGCCGAATTCACCGCTTTCTGATTCAACCCGGGTAAATACATCTCCCTGCCCTTTCAGGAGGAGCATTGCAGATTTCTTTGCCTTGGGATTGAAGTACGGTCCTTCAGGCAGTTTGGCAAGGCACTGCTCAATTATTCTGACAGATTGCCTTAGCTCCTCAACCTTTACAAGGAATCTCCCCATATTATCTTTTGTCCTTGCTATGGGAACATCAAAGTTGACCTTATCATAAAATAAATATGGAGAATCTTTTCTGACATCGTATGGAATACCGGATGCTCTCAGCATGGGACCGGTAACCCCGTAGTCCAGGGCTATATCCGGTTCAAGTACTCCCGTCCCCACATTTCTCTGCCAGAAAATTTCACTATCGGTAAACATTTTTACCATTTCTTCCAATTTACCCTTGAAACCGGCAATAAATTCCTTGATCTCTTCTATTATTTTATCATTAAAATCCTGGTAAACGCCACCGATGCTCATATAATTAACTTCCTGCCGTCCACCGGAAGCTTCAACGAATATTTTCTGTATTTTTTCACGCTCATGAAATGTATGGAAAAATGGTGTAAGCATACCCACATCCAGTCCTAGTGCGCCGATACCAACCATTCTTGCGGCAATCCTGCTCAGTTCGGCCATGATCATCCTGATCCACTGTGCACGTTCAGGCACCTCCATATCTATAAGTGTTTCCACTGCACGTAAATAACCCACTTCCATGTTCATAGCATCAATATAATCCATGCGATCAAAGTAAATCGTATTATTTACAAAATAATTTAATTCACATATTTTCTCTGCATTCCTGTGGAGGTATCCTATGGTTATATCCACATCTTCTACTGTTTCTTCGTTCAATTTTACCCTGAATCTGTAAATTCCATGTGTTGCTGGATGAACTGGTCCAATGTTTAATTCTATCCAGTGAGACATTACCAACCCTCTTTATCATCAAAACTTACATGTTCATTCCCATCCCTGTCCACGCTGACATACTGAACTTTGTTCAGGTCATAATCCTTCCTGAGAGGATGTCCGACCCAATCATCCGGTAGGAGTATACGCCTAAGGTTATCGTGCCCCTCGAATGTTATGCCCATAAGGTCATACTGTTCTCTTTCGTCAACTATTGCCGCCTTCCAGAGCTTTGTAATAGAAGGTACCTTCTCATCTGTGGTGGATACCTTCACACATATGTAATCATTTTTATCGAAATTGTGTAGATGGTAAATAACGTCTATATGGTCTTTCATATCAACACCGGTAATGGACGAAAGGAAATATTTCCTGTCCTTGTAATCTTCCATGAGCTCTATTAAATCTGATTTGTCGATGTTCAGTACTTTCATTCCGGATTTATCGGTTTCCTCAGATATAATTTTGTACATTTTTTCTCACCTATCAGTCTCATTTCTTATTTTTTTCTGGAGGGTAATCAACCCGTATGTAAGTGCCTGGGGTGATGGAGGGCATCCAGGAACATAAACATCAACCGGAACAACTTTATCGACACCTAATACAACAGAATATCCATCGACGTATGGCCCACCCTGTATTACACAGACTCCCATGGCTATAACATATTTCGGATAAGGCATTTCCTCATATATTCTTTTTAATCTCGGTGCCATTCTTTTTGTAGTTGTACCGGCTACAATCATTAAATCGGATTGCCTGGGAGAATTTCTGAAAATTTCACTTCCAAACCTTGCAACGTCAACGTCAGCGGCCTGTGTTGCCATCATTTCAATGGCACAGCAAGCAAGACCCATTGTAAGGGGCCACAGGGAATTTGACCTTCCCCATTCAAGAGCCTTCTCCAGTGTAGTAGTCTTTACACCCATATCTCCTGTTTTCATCTCATCCACCTCATATAGCCTTTTTTATACGCATAAAAAACTGCAAATAGAGGCATGGCCAGGAAAACAATAGTTTCTATGAAAGGAACAACGCCCAGAGCGTAGAAGTCGAAAGCCCATGGAAGTAATAATAACATATCCACATCGAACAATATGAAGAGAAATATTATAAC
>JAKAAT010000054.1 GCA_021802205.1 Thermoplasmata archaeon | reverse complement strand
AATGTGCCATATATCAAAGAACTTATTCAAACAGACAAATTATATTCTAAGAAACCAGTTTTTTAACCATAGTCTCATTTTCTGACTTTTCTGATTCTATTTCAGACAGTTTTCCTCTAAATATTATATTTCCATTATTTATCATTATGATGTTTTCAGTAAAATTTTGTGCTATGGACATTACGTGTGTGGATATTAAGAATGTTGAGTTCATTGACTTGAAATATCTTATAATTTTTTCCTGTGTGGGAATATCGATATAATTGAATGACTCGTCCAGCAGAACTATCCCTGGATTATGTATTATGGCCAATGCAAGGGACAATCTCTGCTTTGTTCCCCTTGATAGATTTGAGACCATTGAATTTAAATAATAGTCAAGACCTAATAAATTTATTAGAAATGAAATTCTATTACCAAGATCCCCAACCTGACGCAGTGATCCCATATACAGAAAATTGTCCTTTACGGTCAAGTTGATATAAGGGTGGGCTTCCTCTGCAAGGTATCCGGTTATTCTTTTTGCTTCATCAGAACCAGGCTTATTGCCATTTATTGATATATCACCTGAATCAGCAGTTACCAGACCGGAGATAATTTTTAATATTGTGCTTTTCCCGGCTCCGTTTGGACCCATCAGCGAATAGGCTCTATTGCATTCCAGGGAAAAAGATACATTATTTAATGCGTATTTATTTCCATATTTCTTTGTTACAGAATCAAAATTAACGCAGGACACAGATTAGTTATATTAAACTGATAATAAAAAGTTTACCTTTAAATTTAAGTATAATTATTTTTTTAATTAAATTAATTCAACATATTTCAAGGTTTGTATATAATGATATCATGATAGCACATAACTATTGTGGGAGATACAATTTTACAGAACAATAGGTAAATTATTATATCATCCCAGTATAACAATATTGTTATGTAGGTGTGATAATGAAAAAGCTATCACTGTATAAAATCCGGGATATGGCCTTGACTTCCGGTATAGCTGTATACGACGCACAGGAGCTTTCAAACCTGATAAACAAGAATAAAAATATTGTACTTGTTTATATGAACAGGTTGGTCAATAATGGACTCGCGACCAGACTTATTAGTGGGAAAATATGCTTTATAAAAGATGATTTTGTTATAGCATCACAGTTAGTTACTCCCTCATACATATCAATGAATTCTGCACTGTTATATCACAATATAACATATCAGGTTCCTAAATATATTGAGTGCATCAATACTAAAAATTCACTCAATTATCTCGACCTCGGAATAACTTATCATAAAATAAAACCGGAGTTATTTTTTGGATACAAGAGGTATGATAAAGCCGGTAGCTTCATATTTGTAGCCGATCCAGATAAAGCAGTTTTCGACGGATTATATTTTAAAATATTCTCTAAACCTGATATAATAGATTTTAAAAAAGATATAGATTTTACTGAATTACTTGTTCATTTAAGAAACAGCAAAACTCGCGGAATAAACAAAATTGTGGAGATGTTAAAATGATTACAAAGGACGAAATAATATCACTGGCAAAGCTGCACAATATAAGGCCATGGCAGGAAGAAAAGCGATATATGCAGGCTATGATATTGAATTCGTTGTCCAGTGCTCCCCTGATATTCAAGGGTGGGACTTATCTATGGTTATTCCACGGGTTAAGGAGATTTTCAGAGGATCTGGATTTCACTGCTAATTGGAATCTAAAAATGAACCTAGCGGAAACCATAAGCCGTGATTTATCGTTACTGGGCATAAACAATGAAGTAAAAATTGTAAAAAATAATAATATCACATTATCTTTCAGGATATTATCCAATGGGCCCCTCTATACGGGACCTCTAGATCGTACACCGGTATACGTTGAAATCAGCAAGAGGGAAATTATATTAGATAAACCTCTTGCCCTGAGATTTGATTTTCCCGAATACAACCTGCCTGTACGTATCTTATCGGGCATGTCAATGGAGGAAGTAGGATCTGAAAAGGTTAGGGCAATATATACAAGGAAAAAACCCCGGGATATCTATGATCTATTCTTTTTAATTGTATCGAAAGGGATAACATTCAATCAAGAAATGGTAAATAAAAAACTTGAATATTATAATATAACCTTTGATAGAGAAGCGTTTATAGGAGAAATTACGAAACAGGAAGAATATTTCAGCAAAACACTGAAAAATATTGTAATGGACCAGTTGCCGGATATCAATTATATAGTTAAAATTATTAGATCGTGGCTGAATAAATAGGAACGTTTTCATTTGTTATCCTCATATAAATATAATTGAGATAAAATTCTATTCTGTATGTGAGAAAAGATAAATCACCAAAATGAGATAACCGGTTCAATAGATAAAGGTTTAGCAGATCTAATTCCTTATAGATATCCTGAATTATGAACATAACCTGAAATAGTTCTCCCATATATTTTTATATTATCCCAAAAATTTCGATAATGAATTTATATTTAATATAAAATAATAATGATATTAATTATGCTACTTTTATTGATAAAAATTTTAATAATATTATAAATTTATCAAGTATTATATAATATAAAAATAATTATTACATGCAATCCAGAAGAATTAAATACTACTATAGGTTATATTCATATGAATGAAACGTTGCCGATGGATGAGAAATATAAGGTAACCCTGTCAGGATACCTCAAGGAATATAAGGAATCGCTCGAGGCGCCGGAGGAATTCTGGAGTAAGAAATCCAGGGTAATAGACTGGTTCAAACCTTTCACAAAGGTGCTAGATGCTCGCGACAAGCCTTTCTATAAGTGGTTTGTCAATGGGAAAACAAATATGTCATATAACTGCCTGGATAGATATATTGGAACTGAAAAGAAAAATAAAGTTGCATACATATGGGTTCCAGAGCATGGAGAAGAGAAGGTCGTCACATATTTTGGTCTTTACAAGAGAGTCAATGCATTTGCCAGGGCACTTCTGGACATGGGAGTAAAGAAAGGAGACAGTGTTACCATATATCTTCCCATGATCCTGGAAACTCCTATAGCAATGCTCGCATGCGCAAGAATAGGAGCAGTATTCAATGTTGTATTCTCTGGCTTCGGTGAGGAAGCACTTGCACAGAGAATTAATGATTCAGGCGCCAGAACCGTCATAACTGCGGATGGCGGCTACAGGAAGGGAAAGATAATTCCTTTAAAGAAAATCGTTGACGATGCTATTGAACTCAGCAATGGAGTAGATAATGTAATAGTTGTCAAAAACGTGCATAATAAAATCAACATGGTTCAGGATCGTGATTATTACTATGATGAAATACTTCAGGATGGTTATGTCAAGCCCGAAGAGCTTGATTCAAACGACCCTTTATTTATATTACATACATCAGGAACGACAGGAAAACCTAAGGGAATTGTCCATAGCAACGGTGGTTATGCTGTATGGATTGCCAATACAATGAGGTGGGCATTCAACCCTGATGAAGAAGATAGGTGGTGGTGCGCAGCAGATATAGGATGGATAACAGGACACAGTTTTACCGTATTTGCACCCCTTCTTCTCGGGGTAACATCGGTAATGTACGAGGGGTCCATAGATTATCCTAAGCCTGACAGAATGTGGGACATCGTAGAAAGATACGGTGTGACTATGCTGTACACATCACCTACTGCAATACGGTTACTGATGAAGTACGGTGAAAAATATCCTTTAATGCATGACTTATCATCATTGAGATTGCTTGGTACAGCAGGAGAACCCATAAACCCTGCTGCATGGCACTGGTTCTATGAGGTAATCGGAAAGAAGATGTGCCCTGTAATAGATACATACTGGCAAACTGAGACAGGAGGTCCAACTATTTCCCCATCTATAAGTCTTGGTATGCCCGATTTAAAGCCCGGATCTGCCACATTCCCCATGCCAGGAATTGATCCCGTCATACTGGATGAATCCGGTAAAGAAGTACCTGCAGGTGAGAAGGGATATATTGTACTGAAGAAGCCTTGGCCTGGAATGATGCTGACTGTCAATCATGACGATAAAAGATATATAGATGTATATTTTTCTAAATTCCCCGGGAAATATCTCATGGGTGATTATGCCATAAAGGATAAGGATGGCTATTACTGGCTCCTTGGCAGAAGCGATGAAGTTTTAAAGGTTTCAGGCCACAGAATAGGAACCATTGAGATAGAGGATGGCCTCGTATCAATGAAGGAGGTGGCTGAGGCAGCAGTCTTCGGAAGACCGGATACTGTGAAGGGTGATACCATAGTAGCATTTATAACCCTGAAAGAAGGCTATGATAAAAGCACTGAACTTATCGACTCACTTAAGAAACGTATGCGAACAGATCTCGGGCCCATTATGGTTCCTGAGGAAATACATATCGTTGATGCCCTACCTAAAACAAGATCAGGAAAGATTATGAGACGTGTAATCAAGGCAGTGTACCTGAACCAGGCAACCGGAGATATCAGCACTCTGGAAAATGAAGCATCAGTAGATGAAATCAAAAAGGCAATGGACCTCATAAGAAAGGAGGAGAATTAAATGGAAAGTACAGAGGAACTAAAGTTAGAAGAACATACAATGAATAAAATGAAACAGGAGGATTTATTAAATGTTAACCAGATAAATAAATCATTTCTGGCTGATCCCGCGCCTCTGGGCCTGGCAGCATTCGGTTTCACCACATTCCTTCTGAGCTTTGTGAATGCAGGTATTCTTTCGGCTGCTTCAGTGTCAGTTGTCATGCCCCTTGCCTTTACATACGGAGGATTTGCACAGCTGCTTACCGGTGCATTTGAGATGAGGCGTGGCAACACATTCGGCTTCACGGCATTTACAAGCTACGGTTCATTCTGGTTTTTCTACGGGTTTCTGGTACTATTTGCCAGTTTAAAAATTATTACAATTCCAGCAACGGGATTGGGGATTGCGCTCATACTCTGGGGATTATTCACCTTCTATATGTGGATCAATACTTTGAGGTTGAATCTTTCGCTTAATCTAACTTTCTTCTTCGTTATGTTGGCATTTTTCATGCTTGGCTTTGGTTCATACTATTCATCAACAGTTCTAACAAGATTGGGTGGTGTCTTCGGCTTCCTTACAGCATTCTTTGCAGTGTATACAAGCTTCGCAATAGTCAGCAATTCCATAAAGGAGGGAACCATACCGGTCGGCCCTGCACTCTTGAGGAAATAAAATGCATGAATGAAAATCTGGAAGTCGCCGAATTTCATTATAAAATTTCAGTTCATTTACAGTAAATGTTGAACCAGATTAAATAAATAATTGTGAATGATATTTATGTACAAATAAGTTCTATAAAGATAATTTAAAGATAACATGAAACGATTAACGAAACTTGACAATAGGTATTAAGGAGAAGATGCCTTGTGGTAAATTATTCTAAAATGAACCAGTATATTATGGAAATCATTCCTCTATAGAGTTATTTATGTTCACTATTGAAACGATTTATGTTGTCCCTGTCAATGAGATTTAATTTATACATAACACTCTTTCTCGGAATTTATGAGGAAGGTAACTTTAAAAATAAATGTTTTTTATAATTTATTTAAATACATTCACTTTTGCTAATTAACGTTTATTTTAAGTCAAATAATATCAAAAACCATAATTTATTAACATTTACTTTATTACATAAAAATGCCTGAAAACTTAATAGAAATTATATTAACTGCTGAAAAACCATCATGTGGGGTTTTAAAGAAACTATCCACCGTTAATGTTAGTGCCCGAATATTCCAGATAAATCCAGAAATAGAATATACAAACCATCTCATGGGAATTGAGAATTATTCGAAAAACAAGGAAATTCTCAGGGATGATAATATAACAGTGTACAAAAATCAGAGGGATAAAACATGGATGGAAACAAAAAGTTGTGAAATATGCAGGGCTTCAGCAGTCTCCAGAGCAATGATAATATCCGTGAAAATTTTTGAGAACCAGAAAGTCCAGTATAAGGTCCTGTTAAAAAATGAGAATTCATTAAAAAATCTTCTGGAGAGCATTAAAGGTATAAAGTATGGATATTATGAGGCTGATGATCATTTGCCAGGAGAATTAACCCTGAGACAGAAGGAAATACTGTATACGGCATATTCAAAGGGCTATTTTGATTTTACCAGGAGGATAGATCTTAATGGGATGGCACAGGAATTAGGAATAAGTAAAAAGTCCGTACAGGCAACATTAAGGCGGGGAATAGAGAAGATAATAGAGGAATACATTTTCAACAATCTATAAATTCATTACACATGTGATATGCTTAATTTTAATATTACGAGATAATAAGTGAAGTGATAGAAATGGGATACGAATTTAAATGCAAGGATATAGGGATGGATTGTGGGTTTGACGTGAAGGCTGATTCTGTGGATCAGTTAATACCGGTAATACAGGCACATGCAAAAAATGCACATGGAATAAACGAGATAACCCCAGAACTTTTTGAGAAGGTTAAATCCGCAATAAAGGAATATTAAATAATTTTTTATTTTTTAATCTCTTGATAGTGATATGTATTGTTTCAATATCTACTGGTATTTCAGTTGGCACATAAAAATTTACTTCATAAATTTATATTAATGATTCTATATTATTAATTATTATTACATATCTTCTTCTATTTGCTTTAATCATCATAAACGAATGCTATAACCTTTAATATGAAACCAAAATCGTCACATCATAGTAATTAACATTACTATCATGATCTTTTGTATCCCTATGCATTTTTCTATTGTATAGCAGGAATGAGCATTTTCTGGCTTATCCCGATATACTAGAACCGTGAAGTTTCTTCTCGTCGATTTCCCTTTCGATAGTTTATTATATACACAAATAATATATTGATGATAATTATGAAACATAACCCATCTAATGGTTCGGGTATTCTGGGATTTCTTTTAAATGAAAAATATAACATGGGTGCCGTGCTGGTTTTCATTACATTTTTCCTTGTTATCAGCCCTCTGCTGCCTGGAGTAACCTGGTTTAAACTTGGAGACTTCACCCTGGACATGATTAATTTCTACCATACAGTCATGATACCCTTTGCTTTTCTCCTCATCCTCTATACAACCTCACTTCTCGATCTGGGAAATTTTGCCAAAAAGGCGGTAAACCTCAGTACGTATCCTGTATTGATTTTCACACTGCTGGGAATGATATTCTTTTACCCTGCATACACGCAGAATGCAGATTACATCCTCCAGGCAATAAGGGATATATGGATGGTCGTGATTGCTTTAATATTCCTTGTTTCTCTCATCATCATGCCATTTACGAAAAAAGAGAAATTTAAGTCAATATGGGGAGCCTATGTTCTTATAGTTTTTTCAACCCTTTCAGCTGGAATTGCAGCAGTAATGGGCATGGTACTGGAATATGGAAATCTTTTCGGATATTCGTCGTTACCGTTCTTCAACAGTTATGTTACACAGTGGGGTGGTCTTCAGACATTCCTAGGCAATCTCATAACATCCCATTCCCATGAGATGCTCCCGGCAGTGATGGGTGGAATCGTGGCTATAGCTGCAGTAAGTTTCGGTTATGAAAAACTGAATTTTTGGCAGAGAAATATAGTTAATGCGGGTATGATTATCGCAATTTTTGGAACACTATCCATGACTTACCTATATCTGATATCATCTTTTGGAACTTATGTTATACCTACAATTGCTCCATACGGGCCCGGAGGTATGGATGGGCTTGCTCTGGATGATAGTCAAACAGGAATAGTTGGATGGGGTGCCCTGATATCTATTATAGGTCTCTATTACATACTTTCCTCAAAAAGAACTGAAAGACTTACACAGATAGCTGAAATGTTCACATGGATAGTTACTATGGCTGTGATGATCGGCCTGGGATATACTATGGAATTCAACGAGGCATACTATGGTTTCGGAAGCCCGGGTGTCCCACCAAATGGAGGACCGGGATACTTATATGATATGGCATTCACCAATGGGCATCTTCTCTTTGTGTTTTTCCTGATGCCTTTACTTGCAGGAATTATACTTGTATTTATGCATTATATCTCAGGGATGGAGAAGGAAAGGAAATCAGTGCTTTACTTTATATTCGCAGGAACAATAATAGGAGCATTCGGAGTTCTTACCTATACTCTTACATTAATATGGCTTCCTGAGGCCATAGGTTTAGTTCTGATAGTTATTGCTATATTCCTGATGTCTGCATTGTTTGTGAATTCACTGCGGAAAAATATAAAACAGGAATATCAAAGTAATAAGCCAGTATAAAAATTACCTTTTATGCTTTTTTCATGGATTTATTTCTTTAATTTCTAAATCCAAACTTTTCAGAATTTACTATATATAAAATAAATTTTATATTCACGTAATCTGTAATAATAGTAAACGTTCTCATTTAGAATAAAATGTGCGACAAATAATCCTATATCAGAGTGGTTTACATTTACACATAATATTGTACACAACCTTTACATACATTATTGAAAAGATTTTTTTCCACAAGGTAGTAGGTTATTTAGTATTACAATTATTGAGACTTTTAGCGATTGAAAGAAGGAAGTGCATAACAAGGAAAAGTATTTCAGAAGAAGAGATAAATCACCTATCAAAGCATAATAAATGCGCGTTATAACTAATACAGAGTTTCATAAAAAAATCGGATTAAAAATAATGAAATAGCATTATTTAACCAATTTAATTTTATGCTTACTGCAATATTTTTTCAAATTATTATCATATGTAAATAATGGGGCATCCTTAATTTTAGATATGAATGATATTATTATATCATTAAAATTTTTAAATTCATAAATGTTGTTTGAACTATTTATTATATGTATAATGTAATCATTTTTTATTTCTATCACTTCAGATTGATAGGAAGTATAAAGTTCAATAATTTTATTTTTAATAATGCTAAAAGGAACGCCAATTTTTGATGATATATATATAAATTCATTTACAACTATTTCCGGGATTATTACATGATCTAATCCATTTAACATTTGTTTTACTTCATCATGATATTCCGAATCTTCAATGAATTCATAGATTAATACATTTGTATCAATTACTGCTTCCATTCTGTTTTTCCTCTATAGTCGTCCTTTGCCTGATTAATTTCAGTATTTGTCAATTTTCTTCCGAGTTTATATGTTAACTTAAGTTTATCATTATCTATTCTTTTAATTTTATTGTAGTCTCTTAATTTTTCATTTATTATTAAGGAGAGTTTTTTTGCTGTACCATATCTTTCTATAGATTCATCAATAAGTTCTTTGTATATACTATCATTCAAAATTATAGTAGTTTTTACCATAATATTCTATGCTAAATCTGGATAAATATTTTACGGTTATATGGTTATATGCTTATTTATGGTAACTTTTTTTAACTATAAAGCACGTCACAACATCTTTTTAATACAATGTAGGGTATGAAAATTAAAGATTATAAAGGCTGAGATATTCTTTGGAAGAGAAAATCCATATGCTTTGATAGCAGAGAAAATAAAGAAGTATGCGAACTATAATGGCAAACTTATTTTTATAATACGCAACATAGACGTTATCAGATACTTTTATCAATTTTAAGATCTAATAAAAACTTATCAAAATGACCTAAACTTTCCAGAAATAAAAATATGTGGATTTAATTTTAACAATAATAGAATAGAATCAATTAAAGAAATTGCTAGTTATTTAAATAAATAATAGCATATAATTATTTTGTGATAGCATAAGATATTTGTTTTAAATGATAATATAATTATCTTGCTGATATTCCCTTTAAACCAAAACTATTCAATATATTTAAATGTTGAATTATAGCAAATCTATTTATAAAATTATCATACTCTTTAAAACTATATTTATAATAATTAAGAATAGCATCCCTGTTGTGATATGCAATTTCAATGGCGAGTCTTGAATTGTTTCTATAATCTATTATCCAGTCATTAGGAACTCCCTGTACTGTACCAGCAGGTGGCTTGTAAGGGAAGCCAAGTTGGAAACCTGCTATAATGTTTATCATTACTTGATTCAGTTCTGGGAGTATTGATTCATTGTTTATCGCAACAAGTGTCTTCTTTCCGTTTATCATTTCCCAGTGTCCACCTGCTTCTATCTCATAGGTATGCTTAATGAAGTTGTCTGTAAGTTCTTCACTAAGGGCATACACTGGAAATAGTTTGCCAAATACCAGTTTATAATATTGCCATAGTTCTACTTTCAGGGGAGTTGGTGCATCTACACTTGCTATATCATCGTTCACACTGATTAGGTATTCCTCTGCATCTTTATCAAGCACCAACTTATGCATTTCTATTGGCACATCCCCCATATTCTTGCCAT
>JAKAAT010000053.1 GCA_021802205.1 Thermoplasmata archaeon | reverse complement strand
TTATTAAATTCATATTAGTATCAATCATCTAGTAAGTATAGGAATAATTGGCTTATTACACTACCATGGTGACTCTATGAAGAATTGTTAATATTATAATTCAAATCGGTGTATAATAACCTAGATGTATATCAATTTACATACTTCAAATTACTGATAGTCTTCAACAGTTATATTAGTATCATTATGCAAGAATTGCTGACACTTAAACACATAACAAAAGAGATTATAAAATGTCCTGGTTATTTACAATTATTGATTGATCTCATTTACAGAATTCATAAATGCTTAATATAAATTATTCATTTCTGTGTATGGATTCAGTTAAAAATTCCTGTATACTTATTATTGATATGATTAATGATTTTGTCAATGGAAAATTCGGCAATTCTAATGCAGTAATGGCTGTTAAGAATACCACAAATACACTAAAAAACCTAAATGGAAAAATTCCTGTGATATTTGCCAAGGATGATCATATTGAAAATGATCCAGAATTCAAAGTGTGGGGTGAACATGCATTACATGGAACGCATGGATCAGAGATTGTTGATGAACTCCGTGAATTTCCTGATTATATCATTAACAAAAGGCATTTTGATGCATTTTTCGATACGGATCTGGATTCACTTCTGAGAGCATTGGAAATCAGTAAGCTATACATATTCGGTATTTCAACTGATATCTGCGTGGAACATACCTGTGCCGGTGCATTCTTTAGATATTATCAAGTAGAGGTTGTATCTGATTTATGTGCATGTATAGATAACTCGAGGCAGATATCTTCACTGAATAACATTAAAATAAATTATGGATATAACGCTATAAATTCGGATAAATTAAAACAAGAGGTATTTAAAAATGAATAAATTCGTAATGGCAAATGATTCTGATATAATAAGCGGGGTTGTTACTGATGTGTATTTCGAGAAAACAAAAAAGTACCTTGAGCTAATGCATTCAAATCCCTTTGTATCTATGGAAATTACTACACAATCGTCTACATATGAATATATTGATTTTACAGGTTTAAATGATGTTATTTCACTCTTAAAATCACATAATTTAAGTGTTTATGCCCTCCCTGAGGGAACCGTCATTAAGCCCAGGGATGTGAATGGAGTGCCTGTTCCATTTATCAGAATTCAGGGTAAGTATCTAGATTTTGCAGAACTTGAAACTCCATTGCTCGGGTTCATATGCCAGGCATCCGGAGTTTCTTCCTACTCTGCTCTCATTAAAAAATCTCTGGGAGATATCCCGTTTATCTCATTTGGAATCAGGAGAATGCATCCTGCAATATCGGCCATGATTGACAGATCCTCCTACATAGGTGGTGCTTCCGGAGTTTCCGGAGTATTCAGTTCCAGAATTCTTGGGATAAAACCTTCTGGAACAATGCCACATGCACTTTCACTGATACTGGGAGACCACGAGGCGTGGAAGGTGCAGTATGAAAACTCAGATTTCAGGGTTTTTCTTATAGATACCTATATGGATGAAAAATTTGCAGCTATGAAAGCAGCAGAGGAATTTCCCGATATAGATTATATAAGGCTCGATACTCCATCCTCTAGGAGAGGAAATTTTCCCAATCTCATCAGGGAAATAAGATGGGAACTAGACATTAGAAACCATCAGAATATAAAAATAATGGTCTCTGGTGGTATCAAACTTGAGGATATACCGGAACTGGTCAATGCCGGTGTGAAATCATTCGGCATAGGAACTTCTATATCATCTGCTAAACCAGTAGATTTTGGTATGGACATAGTAAATATAGATGGCAGGGATATTACAAAACGGGGCAAATTTTCAGGCATAAAAAATGTATTCAGGTGTCCAGAATGCCATACAGTGATAGTCCAGGTATCTTCAGAGAAGCCGTCATGTTCCTGTGGGCATAAGATGGATAATATTATGAAAAACTATATGGATAAAGGAAAAATAATTTTTGATGATTCTCTTGAAATGATCAGGGCAAGGTCTTTGAATGAAATAGACTCTATTCTGGAATTATAAGGAGAAATCGCCCAGATTATCAAGATGATTCCTATATTTTGTATACATTATTACAACGGTGATTGCTAAAACGACAACCCATACAAGTGAACCATATACCCCGTATATGTAAGGCGCACTGAGATCAAAATAGACAGCTGCTATTATTGCCCCTACAAGTGTTATACTTGATATTCCAGGTATAATTATATGTCTGAATATGTGAGTTCTCATGCCCCTCTTTTTCAGATACATATGAAGGGAGGTGTTTGTAAGAATGTGCACAATGTACGATATCGGAGATTCAAGTACAAGTAAAAATACACTTGAATATAACAATGCGTCTATAATTTTTCCAGGATAAAGTAGTTCAAATGATATTCCTGTGGCAAGAACAATAGCAAGTGATACAACTGTGATAAATAGTATGGCGTAAATCGGCACTCCCCGGGTGTTTGTCCTGGATAGTTTTTCCGGTACAACACCCTCTCTGGATAGAGAAAAAATTACTCTGGATGCATTTGTGCCCAGGGATACAGTTGCCGTAAAGAATGAGTTTATAACAATAATTAAAAGGACAACAAATGGAATTATGCCCATTCCCACAAATCCATCCTTATAAATAGAGAGAACGGGATATGCTCCAATACCTGCACCTGTGCCGAAGCTGGACATATTCAGGTAACCCCATGATATTACCTCAGCATACGATGCAAGAATTATAGTAACGCCGAGAATTAAAATACTGGCTATTATAGATCGGGGAACATTTTTTTTAGGATCCTTGGTTTCCTCGGCAATAGGTATTGAACCACCAACACCAACAAAGGACCCTATTGCATACACCATCATGGCCATGAGAATGATAAAGTTGCCACCCACCGGGATAGCAGTAAATGGTTTGATTGATAATGATGTGTGGTTTACTCCGATAAGATAAATAGACGTTGAAATAAAGAATACAACCTCTATAAGAATTGCATATGAAACATACTTCAATGAAGGCTTAATCCCCTTGTAAATAAGAAAACTAACAAAAAGGATAAATGCCACTGTAACCGGAATCCACAGTATATTGACATATGGAACGGTGATTCCAATGCTGGGCAAAATAGCATAGGCAAAGCCGATGAATCCGAGGATGCCGAAACCGGTAAAACTCAGAATCTGATAACTTATATATGAAAGGGCTGTTGTTAGACCGAATCCTCTTCCCAGTCCGTTTGCCACGAATGTATAATATCCTCCTGAACTGGAAATATACTTGGAGAATTCGAATGATGAATAACTCATCATTGAATAAACAACAAGGGCCATCAATAATATAAGCGGAATTGAAAAAGCACCATCAGGATAATTTGAAAATGTGAATGTTAGCAATGCTGCAGTTCCTGCAACGTAGAGGACGATCGTCCCTCCAGGCGCATTCAGGCCAATTGCCTGTGACACTGCATGCCTCAATGATAACTGATTATAACCCAGGTGTTTATACTCCTTTTCAGGGCGGAAAGCATCTTCCTCTATCACGTAACACTTAATGTCTGAATTATATTTTAATTTTTGTTAACATTTCGTTATTCATGTTATGACGGAAATCGTATTCTATGGTAAATATATATTTCATGACCGGTGAAAATCCTGTACAAGATGAAAATGTATAAACTCGTTACATAGCAGGGAAATAAAAAAAAGTTAAAAACAATATGAGTATATAATTTTATGAGAATACTCAACTTAGAAGAGATAGGAAATACAGATGAAAAATTATTCATACTGAAAAATATAGAAAATGCTATGAATGAACTAACACCTGAAAAAGCAATAAGAAATAATTTCAATATTTCACTGGAAAACTTTGAGAGTATATATTTAATAGGATTCGGGAAGGCAGCGTACGGCATGTATTCAGGCATAAGAGATATGATTCAGGATAAACTGAAATATGCAGGGATAATAATACCGGATGATGAAGAAGTTATTACAGAATTCCCGGAATTGAAAATAATGAGGGGTACCCATCCATATGTAAGCCAGACCTCTGTAGATTCTTCTGTAAAATTGATTTCAGAGGTTAAAAATCTTTCCTGCCGTGATCTTATAATAGTTCTGATCTCCGGAGGTGGTTCATCCCTGTTTGAAATTCCAGAAAATGGAATAAATATCCATGATATAATGGATATATCAAAGGAGATCATGGATAATGATGGAGACATCTACACATTGAATAGAATAAGGTCCAGGTTGTCCTCTGTCAAGGGAGGTAAACTGGCAAAATTATTATATCCTGCACGGGTGGTTTCATACATAATATCTGATGTTATTTATGATGATATGAGCATTATTGCCTCTGGCCCGCTGGTTCAGCCTGACTTCCAGGGTGATATTTCAGAATTGGTTAGTGAATATGTTAGAGACCCGGATCTTGCAAAGCTAATACTGGAAAATGGAAATTCAGGTAGTATTGAAAAGAAATATTTCTCCTCGGTTGAAAATCATCTAATTCTTAATAATTATGACTTTGTCAATGCCATATTCTCTGCAATGAATGGAGAAAAAATAAATCTTGGAAGCAATGTTCACGGAGATGTGAATTCCGTTGCATATAGTATTGCAGCCCTGTTGCGAACAGTTTACAGCATGAAGGGGAGAGGATTTATGTTTGTCTGCGGCGGGGAAACAACAGTGAATGTACAGGGAACCGGATCAGGCGGGAGAAACCAGGAACTTGTTCTCAAATTGTTCGAATACATGAAAAATGGTGAAAATTTCACATTCTGTGCAATTGGCACAGATGGCATAGATGGAAAGAGCCCTGCTGCCGGTGGAATAGTAGATCAGGATACGAAAATATCAGGTCTTGATGTATACTTAAAGAACAATGATAGTTACACAGCACTTTTGTCCTGCAAGGGTGCCATTATGACTGGCCGAACCGGAAATAATGTTTCAGATATAATAGTAGGTTATTATTCAGGGGCAAATGACAATTTTTAAATATTGGCAGCAATTATGGAGTGATTGGCATGGAAGAGTTGCTTTGTAATATAGAATTTGAAAAGGATGAAAAGGGTTACAGTGCGAGACTGAGAACCGATATGGGAGGGCTCAGGGAATATAGTGGACTCACCCTGGAAGAGGTAATGAATGAAGTCATACTTGAACTTCAGGAGGAATTCTCTCCATAAATTATTTTATAAGTTGAAAAACCAGGTTTTAACTGGAAAGAATATAACCGGCACTGTTGAATTCAGACTTTGCCATATCCTTGTACGCTGCATCTCCGGTAGTTTTTTTGACTGTAAGATATTTTCCGCTCTTTTTAACCGATACCGATAGTTTTACTGTTCCATCTTTGAAATACATATAATTGCTTGTAGAATGATATCTGGATTTGATATATCCGGAAAAAATAAGTGCAATTATGTCTCTGGGTGGTATAATTCTTGAAACTTTATCAATGGTCTTATCGTGGTGGCTTCCATAGGGTATGTAGATTATCCTGTTCTCAGATGGCAGTAATGCCTCTTTTATAATTTTTCCTCTGGAGAGCTTCTTTACACAGAGATTATATTCGGTATCATCTTCCTGCCCAGTAAGCTGCCTGTAAACATTAGCATCGAAGAAACCTATTCTGGTTATGAGTTCCCTTAATAGTGTTTCTATGGCCTCTATTTTACTGTACTCATCGTTTATTGTTATGTACCTTCTTCCTTTATCCTTTGCAATAGCATTCAGCTTATACAGTGATTTAACAGATTCCTTTATTACAAGAGAATTTAATTTCATTGATTTAATTAACTCATTTTCTGACATGCTTCTGGAGATAAGGACCTTATAAACCTCCTCTTCTGCTTCAGTTAATGGCCTTTTTTTGATTGCCTTATAAAGGGCAATTACATTTTTTGTGCCAAGTGCAGGCAGGTTGAATGGTCCATCAAAATTATAGATGAGCATTGAATTATAATAATTATTCAATTCCACATTACGAATACCGGTATAATATGCCTCCATATCGCTTCTTATTCCAAGATAAATTTTGCTCAATGCATTGTAATTCATGGTTGTTCTGCATGAATTATACTTATATACAGCAAGCGACATTAAATTTTCAGTGCTATCAGCGATGACATCAAAGTCCCCCATGTAAATTACATTGTCCGCACGTTTATATCCAATATTTTCACCTGTACTGAGCAGGTCATTATTCTTAGTACTGATAATTATGGAATCTGCATTGAGTTTGGTCGAAACAGTCCGGACCGTATCCAGAAATTCTTTTATCTTTCCAGTTTCAAAATCTATGTTATCGATCCAGATACCTGGTGCTTTTTCTTCCATATAAAACATGGATTCCTCTGATCCATTATACAGGAATCGTGCATTGAAGTCATCGTTTCTCACATATTTCCCCATGTATATGCTAACCGGATCGTTTTTCATGACTATGAGAGACCCTGAAACGGGATTAATGTCCTCGCCACCATAGTAAATCTCGTTTCTATAGTAATAGGGTGGAAATCTGGAATAGTCAAGTTTTATAGGGTTGAACCAGAAAAATCTTGACAGTTCTCTAGTAGTTACCGGTCCGTATTTTTCGATTATTTTACCTGTATCTATGTCCTTCGATGGAGTGTAAAGTTCCCAGCTTCCATTTTTCCCCTGAGTAATGAATATTTTGAATTCAAGGTTTTTTATTACGCTTTTAATTATTCTTCTGTCCATGCCCGTTATATCGGCGAGTTTTTCATCTGTATCTATTCCTCTTCCTATATATTCCATAATCTGATTTTCAATTTCGCTGTTCTTCTCCTCTCTGAGCTTATATAATACGTCCATGAGCCACTTTGCTATGTAAACATATTTATTTTTTATTGCTCTGGCATAGTAAATGTCTCCTGATGCAAGTAATCTTTCCAGGTCTTCTTTGCGATAATTCCCGGTCCTGACACGTATATCTATGAGGTCAAATGCAAATCCATACTTGTTGAAATAATCCTCAACATTTTGTACGGGCAGGGTAAAATTAATTATGCGTTTCCTGGCAATATCCTCCTCAGTGCTGTTTACAATAGCCTCGAAATCCGATTTCATCATGTACTGCTTCATGAAAATCGGGGTAATGTAATCGTATAGTATATCTCCATTTTTGACCATTGCATTGAGAGTTTTCTCCAATTTCTCATTGTTTACAGGAAGCCTGATCAGAAGCTCATCCAGAGATAGGGGCCCATAGGAGGAAAGTACTCTGGAAATTGCAATGTTCATGCTGTTTTCTGGTATATCAGGAACAGAATTGTTCTGTACATAGTGCTGCCTGTCACCGTGTACTTCCTTGCGTATCATATATGCGGATTCCAGTTTTATCAGGCTATCCCTGAGCTCCTGTTCTTCAAAACCGGTCTTTTTTATTTCACTGAATTTCTGGTCGTTTATTGAATTATAAATTTCCATATCACGGTCGGTCACCTGCACATCTCTTTTAAAGAGATCGTACACAACAGGGTAATATTCAGAATAAACCCACTGATCTGACCTTATGAAACAGTAAGTGATTGTACTAGATTTTATCAGGTTCTCTGTTATGTCTTCCAGGTCTATATCACTGTATTCAATTGGAGAATTATACTTTTTCTTGAAAGGGTCTATGTACAGGAAATGCCGGGCAAATTCAACATAGCTCTCCTCATCTGTTATCCGTGGTATTTTATTTCTGAAATAATTTTCAACAAGTTTTGAATCCTTTATGAGGAAATCTATTCCTTCAGTGCCGTAAATTTTATCCAGAAGCTTGCTTCTAAGGTCTTTCAGTAATTTTGAACGGTCTTCCATGAGTACTATATCTGAAACACCTGAAAGTATGAGATTATAGGAAAATGGACTTGTTTCAGTGGAATAATCTCTTATTGTAAATTTTTTCTTTGATATAACATCATTTACATACCATGATGCACGCTCAACGTCCATGACATCGTATTTAACCTCGTTGAATGCCTCCTTTATTACAGGGAAATTATTCATTGCTTCCAGCGTTCTCAGGAGACGGTCACTGCGTAACTGCTGCCTTGCAACTGAAATATCGGTCTGCTTGTACTTCCTCAGCACCATGAGTGATCTGGTGGCACAGTACCTGAAACGCTGCTTGAATAGCTCAGTATTGACTATTGATCTATCCACAAGATCCCTGAAATTTGATGGATTTAGAAGTGTAACAACATCTTTTATGGGAACCCTGCGGTTCAACGTTATGGTGAATCCGTTGTCATTTACGCTTATTCTGGTATTCAAACCGTATTTGTTTGAGACTGCAAGACCATAAGCCCTGGAAAGTGCATCGTTAACCCTTCTTCCGAGTGGTATGTGGAATATAATGCTGTAAAGATCGTTATCTATGTATCCCTCCACATAGAGTGATTCCTGATCAGGTATGGAAAACTCACCCTGGGACTTTACGTATGATATGAGGCTCCGGGCGCCGAAGGAGTCCACCCTATAATTTTCCATGAGCCAGTTTTCAGTTTCCTCACCGTTCTTTATTCTTCTGTAAAGCTCTTTCCTGAAATCTCCTATGAGTATACCAAGATCGTAGCTTCGTGGAAGGAGTTCACCGGTCCATGAAGGCACAGTGGGTTTCATACCTGTTGCAGTTTTTACAGTGATATTGTTGCGGTACACCTTCAAAAACATATAGGTTCTTGCTCCAAGCACAAATATATCCCCGTTCTTTAGCCGCTCGACAAATTTATCACTGAGCTGACCAAGCATTCTTCCCTTCTCATTAACCACATTATAATTAGCTTCCTCTGGAATAGTACCAACGTTCATGAAATATATCATTCTGGTGCTTGCCTTCTTTCCGAATTTCTTTTCCTCTTCATCATACCAGATTTTTGAAAATAGTGTATTACCTTCTATTCTGCCGGATAGATAATTCAAGGTTGAGATAAAATCATCGTATTCAAGGTTATGAAATGTATATGAATTTTTTATTAGATTATATGCCTCATCCACACCCCATGCCTTTTCAAGTGACATACTTATTATGCCCTGTGATAGTACATCCAGTGGATTAACAGGGACTGTCACCTTATCGATTTCATGATCGTATGCAGCCTTTGTCATAACCGCACATTCCATTAGATCATCCAGGTCGAAAACTATGAATCTTCCCAGCGAGAGGTCACGTACGCCGTGCCCTGATCTTCCTATTCTTTGAAGCGCCCTGGAAACAGACTTCGGGCTGCCTATCTGAATTACCATATCGATGTAACCAATATCGATGCCCAGCTCCAGGGACGTGGATGTAATAACACACTTTAAATCCCCGTCTTTTAACTTATTTTCCACCTCGATTCTTGTCTGTTTTCCCAGGGATGAGTGGTGTGCCTCTATATTTTCTATTCCACGGGCCTTAAGCCTCATGGCGACATGCTCGGTGGAGCTTCTTGTGTTTGTGAATATAAGCGTGGTTTTATGGCTGTTTACCAGGTCCACCAGTATATCATACATTTTTTCATTGGCTACCTCATAGCTTACCAGTGTAAGATCCTTTACCGGCGTGATAATTTTTAAATCCAGATATTTATTGGTGTTAACTTCAATTATAGTAAATTCCCTTTGTTTATCACCATTGAACCCACATAAATAGGTACCGATCAGATCCAGGGGTGCCTGCGTGGCAGACAATCCTATTCTTACAAAACCTGGTGAAAGATTCTCCAGACGCTCAAGGTTAAATGATAATAAAGACCCCCTTTTTGTGGATGATACTTCATGAATTTCATCAACAATAACATATTCTACACCGGTAAACTTTTCCTTGAACTTTGTTGCTGTTATAGCCAGGGAAAATGATTCCGGTGTTGTTATAATTATGTGTGGTGGTTTTTTCAGCATCCTATTCCTGTCGCCCTGTGCTGTATCTCCCGACCGCACTGCTACTTTTATTTCTGGAATTTTGAGCCCTTTCCGGGCTGCAATTTCATATATTTCATTCAGCGGCTCATTCAAATTCTTATTGATATCATTTGCAAGAGCCTTCAACGGTGATATGTAAACGCAGTAAATTTTATCTTCCAGTTCACCGCGTCTTGCCTTCTGGAAAAGTTCATTGATTATGGAAAGAAAACCTGTAAGTGTTTTTCCTGTTCCTGTTGGAGAGGAAACAAGGACATTTTTTCTGCTGTGAATGAGCGGAATTGCCTTCTTTTGTGGTTCGCTCAGATCACTGTATTTATTATTGAACCATTCTGCAACAATGTCATCGAGAAAAGGCAATGACTCTTCTACTTTAAATTGATTTTTGTATATCATTGACGATAATCTGTAAGGTAATTCATATTTATATATAACATTTTTGAGAAATGACAAACATATCAACGCCTGAAAAATATTTTAAATCCAAATTCTTTCGATTCGGATTATATTATATAAGAA
>JAKAAT010000052.1 GCA_021802205.1 Thermoplasmata archaeon | reverse complement strand
TTCAAATCCGCTAATAGAATTTTAATAAATGCAGATGTGAATGGTTACTTCAATATAATAAAGAAAGTATTCCTAGATGTAGTTGCGCACATACTTAGGAAATTAATGGCTTAGGAGTCCTTTGGACAAAAAGAACTTCATGTATTATTTGGCAAATAGAAAATGTTTTAAGTAAATAAGGCATTTATTAGTTATGGAAGCTAATCCAGAACACATAATGAAAACGGCAAATATGCTCAAAATCCTTGGACTCTCGTCATATGAAGCTCAGGCCTTTGCCTCATTAGTATATCATGGTGTGGCAAATGCTGATACTATTGCAGATACGGCAGGTATTCCCAGAACATCTGCCTATAAGGTAATGGAATCTCTTGTGGCACGTGGATTTGCAAGGGAAACTGAGGGCAGACCCAGAATGTTCAAGCCCGAGGACATGTCAAAAATAAAGGATGATTTCATTAGCAGTGTCAATAAATTATTTGACGATTTAAAAGAATTGCAGGATGTGCTTCCATCA
The DNA here is from genome assembly GCA_021802205.1 of Thermoplasmata archaeon. Taxonomy (GTDB): domain Archaea; phylum Thermoplasmatota; class Thermoplasmata; order Thermoplasmatales; family Thermoplasmataceae; genus Ferroplasma. Next base: position 10,150 of record JAKAAT010000052.1, on the reverse strand, counting down.
AAGGGAGACCCACAGCTGGTATTCACCATATACGGAAGGTCAAAAGTAATGAGCAAAATGGCAGAGATGTTTGATCTTACAGAGAGGGAAATACTTATTGCAACACCCCGTATAAGGGAAATAAGAAGTGAACTGAAGAAAAATATAGAAAATGCCTTGAAAAGAGGCGTAAAGGTTGTTTTTATAACACCACCCAATAAGAGAGTGCCGCATAATACCATAGTTTACAGGAAAGAAGGACTCATAGCTACAGATGTAGCAAGCGATGATTCAAGGGCAATGCTGGCGGGGGCCGACCTGGATGCCTGCGGTTATACCGATAACCCTGTGCTTTCACTGCATGTACTGCAGTTTATCAACATGATGATGAACGATGAAATTAAGATGTGACTTCGAGAGCAGGGATAAGCTTGTAGGTGGCCACGTTTCCGTAGCAGAAAGCATAGCTTTATCACCGGAAAGGGCAAATTCATTTGGATTCAATACATTTCAGATTTTTGTAAAGAGCAATCTTCAATGGAAATACAGAGAAATAAAGGATGATGAATGTGAAAGTTTCAAGCAGAATGTTAGAGAATTTAAAATGAAAAAGCCAGTTGTACATGCTACATACCTGCTCAACCTGGGATCAGAGAATAAAGACCTTGTAGATAAATCGGTAGAGGACCTCAGGTATGAAATAGAGGCATGCAACCGTCTTGATATTGAATACCTTGTTTTCCATCCCGGTTCAAACAAGGACAGAAAGTTTGCCGTAAAATCCATAATGGAGATACTCAATTCAATTGAAACGGGAAATATAAGGCTTCTCATTGAAAACTCCTCTGGAAAGGGCAATACAGTCCCTGCTACAATTGAAGAAATGTGGTCAATGATGGATGATTCAAAGAATAAAACAGGAATATGCCTTGATACCTGCCATTTTTTTGCCGAGGGATATGACCTGGTTGACAAGTACGAAGAATCCATTGAAAGCCTGAAATCATCAGGAGTAATGAAAAATATCTATGCCATGCACATAAATGATTCCATGTTTGAACTGGGATCAAAAAAGGACAGGCACGAAAATATAGGAAAAGGATTCATCGGAGATAAGGGATTTAAAAATATAATAAATGACGATTCATTCAATGGCATTCCCATGATTATGGAAACGCCAGGTGCAGATGAGAATTATTTATCCAATATTCAAAAATTAAGAGATTTGATGGTGATGTAATGAATATTAAAGAATTCAAACCGTATTTATTCTCCTGTGACATAAAGGAGGTGGTTTCTCCTCCGTTTGACACCATTACACCTGAACAGGAAAAGAAATTGCGTTCTGCAAGATGCAATATAACCGCTCTGAGCATGCCTGAGACCATGAATAACAGAATAAGCCCAAAAAAAATCCTGGATAAATGGCTGAAAGATGGTTTTATTTATGAATACGATAAGGATATAATTATTATTCTCAAACAGGTATTTTACATAAATAAGGAGGCTGTATCAAGGTATGGAATTATTTCACTGCTTGAACTTAACGGTACAATAAGCGCACATGAGAATACGTTTGATAAGCAGGTACTGGAGAGGCAGCAAATAATGGAGGAGCTACAGGCAGAGCCCGAACCCATATTCATAGTCATCCCGGACAACAGCTTCGACAAACTGATAAAAAGATATGCGGCCGATCTTGAGGAGAAATTCAAATTTGAGGAACCCAGCGGTGTGGAAAATTACGTTTATTTTCTGGATGACACCCACCGTATAACCAAGGTGAAAGAATCCCTGGAAAATATTCAGGGGATTGTTGCTGATGGGCATCACAGAACACAGGCAATAAGAAACCTGGAAGCAGAGACCGGTGATAGTTTCTGGAATTATGCACTTGCTTATACAACATCAATTTATGGAAATGGATTGATGATCGGAGGTGTTGACAGGCTAGTTTACCGGTTGAATTTTGAGGAGAACCTGAACAAAATCAAAAACTTATTCGATGTTTATACAGAAAAAACCATGGAAGATGATAACACTATAAGGGTTTACAGCAGGGGTTTATTCTACAGGCTTATACCCAAGGAATATGTCATAAATGAAACGTTCGGCAGTGCAAAGCCTCTTTCCACAGAGATCATAAACAGTATTCTATTTCAGAATGTATTTGGCCTCACCAGGGATGAAATGGAAAAAAAGGTGGGTTATATATACAATACGACGGAAGCTATCAATGCGGTTGACCGGCATGAATGTGAGTTTGCAGTACTTATCCCTTCCTGGCAGAAGGATGATTTCCTGAATCTAACATTGAATAACCGTATATTTCCCCAGAAATCAACATATTTTTATCCAAAAATTCCATCAGGAATTGCAATATACCAGAGGCCATCGTAGCTCAGCAGGTAGAGTGGTTGATTCGTAATCAACAGGTCGCGAGTTCAAATCTCGCCGATGGCTCTTAATTTATAAGAATTCTTTTACAAAAATTATTTTTTCATTATTGAACACTATTGCTATTTCATAACTTCTTTCCACGTCATTAAAGCTGGTATGGGATGTCCAGTTGCCAGTATAGCGATCATGGTTCAGTTCACGTATTCTTATGTTCTCAACGCCATCATAGTTTTTCAATATATAGTTCCTGATAAAGACTAGTGCACTTCCACGGTCATCCATAAAAACAAATGAAAATACTGTATAAAACACTTATGAGATTTGTTAGTTCCAAATTTAAAAAGGCTTATAATAATTCAATGCATTTATGGCTCATGGAGTTTAAATTAATCATTGGAAAAATGGAAGATTTAAAAAAAATAATTATGGAAGACATGGCAAAAACTGAGAATGTAAATGTGCAGGACATTGAATTTGAGGATATATTTTATTATTCCGGATTAAAGAAGTGGAATGCAAAAATCAGTTTCAGAAAGGAAGATATATTATACACCGCAAGTATGGATATAATGGAAAATGGAATGATTACCAGATATCAGCAGAGGGAGGTAAATGAACTCGAATGAATGCCCGCTTAGCACGGCATTGAAGCCTCTAAGAGGTAAATGGGAACCGGTTATAATCAAGTTCCTTTCCATATACGGGAATTCTGGATACAACGAGATATATAACAGGATGGATAATATAACTCCTAAGGCACTCACAGAGGCACTGAAAATACTTGACCATGAGGGAATAATAAACAGGATAACAGTATCGGAAAAACCCCATAGAGTCATATACCGCCTTTCAGAAAAAGGAATAGCAATGATACAACCATTGAATGAAATAGAATCAATAAATGGGAATATAAAATCACCTGTAACAAAGACTAAATAAGGATTTTTATTTATAGTGTGCATGTCATCTTACAGCAATGAGGATTCCAGAACGAGGATAAACAGAATATCCCACTTGCTTCTTTTTGCCTCAATAGGTTTTTTCATAATTGTTTCACTTGTAAACACATTGTTTACCTTGACAGGCCACAATGATCTTTTATTTAAGATTAGTCTTATATTTATCATATTGTTTGATGTATTTTATGCGGCGATAGTTTTTAGCATATACCAGTCAGGGAAGCTTAAAATTACAGATAGATTGATATTCATGTCTATGGGTTTGTTTTCCATAATTTTTATCTCTGAAATAATACTTGAAATCAATGCAGGCACAGGGCTTTTCCCGGGAATAGTTGGATTTGTGGGACTTGCCTTTGGCTTTATGTATTATTATTTTAAGGATGATGAGCTCCTATCCCGTGTTATGATAATAATAGCAGTAATTCTGGTTTACATTGCCATGGCAGGATATCCACTAATGCCTTATACATTCACATTCGGAACATCCTATCTTAATTCTGCACTCTGGGCACAGGCATTCATCATAATGGAAATATTACTCATACTTGCGTTCCTTTTCAATTCAACACAGATCATTGCTGATTTTCTAACTGAATCCGGTAAATCCCTTGGACTATTCATATTTGCCATAGGCATGATAATAACCGGTGCATCAATGGTTTCCATAAACCTTGTTGGATTTCCCGCTGCTGTTGGGGACCTCAATACCTTCCTGCTGATTATATCGGGCATATTTGCACTTATAGCAGGCATACTTATGGTAATCATTTCAGCCATGAATTTTTATGATTCAGTAATAAAACCCAGAATACATTTTATAAGATAAAAATTATATTTAATTAAGGCATTATTGCATATGACTTTTGACGATTTGAATGATTTCATAAAATACCAGGAGGGCAATAATGACATTATAAAGATAAACGAAGAGGTGGACCCAGACCTTGAACTGACATATATATTAAGTGAAGAGGAGAGAATAGGAAAGAAGAAAACCATTCTGTTCAATAAAGTCAAAGGTTCAAAGATGCCTGTATTAGGCAATATATTTTCATCAGAAAAAAAGATAGAGGCAATACTTGGTGACACACCATACAACATAGGCCTTAAATTGAAAAATATAGTCAGAATACCTGATGATACAGAGTCAATGATATCCAGAGGGCTTGAAATGCTCAAGGAAATGAGCGGGATAAAGCCCAAAGTTTACAACAGGAAAGGATCTGAATTTGAGGTTTTAGACCCACATCTATCCGAATACCCTATAACAAAGAATTGGCCGAAGGATGGAGGACGTTACATTACAATGCCTGTTGTGATAACCAAGGACCCGGATACTGGAACTAGAAATGTCGGAACATACAGGATGCAGGTATATGATGACGAAACTGCAGGCATGCACTGGCATATCCATAAGGGCGGTGCTGAGCATATGGACAGATATAAGCAGGAGGGCAAAATCATGGATGTTGCCGTTGCCATAGGTGTTGATCCATTGACATTCTTTTCGTCCATAGCGCCCCTTCCCAACGGCATAGACGAGTTTTCATTCAGGGGAATACTTGCTAAGAAGCATCTTGACCTTATAAAAGGGGAAACAGTAAACATTGAATATCCGAGAAGCTCACAGATAGTCCTGGAAGGCTACATAGATCCCAGTGAAACAAGAGTGGAAGGACCATTCGGTGATCATACTGGATATTACTCGCTTGAGGAGCAATTCCCGGTATTCCATATAAAAAAGATAGTCCAGAGGCTGAATCCGATTTATTCCACAACCATAGTTGGAAAGTTATGGCATGAGGATGTAAAAATCGGGAAGGCAATAGAGAGGATGTTTCTCCCGCTTATACAGATACAGATACCGGAAATTGTAGATATGAACATACCAGAAGAAACCGTTGTAAGTAATATGATCGTTGTATCAATAAGGAAAAGGTACCCCGGGCAGGCAAAAAAGGTTATGTTCGCCATTTGGGGAACTGGCCAGATGATGTTTACCAAAATAGTCGTTGTGGTCGATGATGATGTGGATGTACATGATATGAAGCAGGTCATGTGGGCGATGACCACAAGAATAGATCCTGTGAACGATGTTTTCATGGTTCCAAATACGCCAACTGATTCACTTGATCATCCCGCAAGGCTATTCAACCTGGGATCAAAAATGGGAATTGACGCCACCAGAAAATCCCCTGCAGAAAATTACAACAGGCCGTGGCCAGATACATTGTCCATGTCACCAGATATTGAGAAAAAGGCTGATGAAATAATAAAAAAAATGGAACAATCACAGAATTAGCTTGGAATTTTTGTAAAGCTCAGTGCTATGAATTCTCCTGATGTATTTATTTTCTTTTCATAACCGTCAAAATGGAGGGATTCAGCATATTTCTTTGATATTGAATGTTTTTTATGCAGTGACATAGGTGATTTGTAATTATCCTCCATGAATTCTATGATAAGGAAGGTTCCCCTATCAGAAAGCTTTGACAGTATATATGAAATACTGCTATCCCTGTTTTCCCAGTGATGGAATGATAGCGTTGTAAAGATTAGATCGAATTCCCTATCAAATGGTATCTCCCTGCTACTTCCCAGTTTGCATGTGGCTTTGATTCCTGCCTTTTCAAAATTTTTATTCTCCACCCTAACCATATATTCCGACGGATCAACTGTATAGAATTCTGCGTTTGGAAATTGCTTTGCCACCATTACTGAAAGTCTTCCAGGCCCTGCACCTATATCAAGCACAGATGCTGGAGACATATTTTTTATTTCCTGAATAGTAAAACTGTAAAGCTTTTTGAGCATGCGCCAGGCGAAAACGTCATAAAATGATGTTGTGAAGTACCCAAATTTTTCCTCACCATCAACATAATAGTCTTTCATACTATACAATATTAAATATTGATTATAAAGATGTTTATAATATACTTAATACATAAATTATATCTTCATAAATAATTTGTAGTGATCATTGAGATGATTTAGCTAAAAAATGGAAATACTTTTTGTTGAATCTAGTGCATGCTTAAATTATGTGTATGATTCCCATAAAGAGCTGGTATATTAAGAACAGTTTTATACATCCCATTATTGGAATTGAAAGCGATAAGCCCTGTGACATGGCGTAGAAACCAGTTTGTTTTCTATGTTCTTTCAACCGAGATTGCTTTATAAAATCAAACATGGAAATGCAGAGAAAAACTAAATTAGACATTCGTCATTAAAGTCTATGGATGCAGTAATCATGGCCGGTGGAAAAGGCTCCAGGATGGGAGATAATAAAAAAATGCTCCTGAAAATCAATAGTGAACCTGTATTATACAAAATTATTGCCTCACTGAAAGATTTAGGGTTCATAGTTAAGATTTGCATAAGCAAAGGCACAGAATTTCTATCTGATACAGAAGAGGTTGAGATCATAACCGGCACCGGCACCTATTCAGAAGATTTGAAATATTCACTAAAGCTATGCTCTATTCCTGCACTTGTTCTTCCCGGAGATGTAATATTTTCTGAAAAATTGCTCAAAAATTTTATTGAATTATCAGGCACAGTCAGTACAGACATAGCAACACTGAAGATAAATGGGGAACTCTCCGGAATATCAATGTTTTTTAAAAGACCAGAAAATGGAGAACTTTCCTATACCGATATAGAAATGCAGGATAATAGTTTCTTTAATCTGAATTATAAGGAAGATTATATCAAGGCACAGGAATATTTCAAACAATAGCAAAATTTTTTTAACATGTCTACATTGCTGTTATACTGGACTAGACCGGGGAGCCAGGCCCTCCCTGTGACCCGTGCCGAAATGCGGGGGCGACTGCCTGGCAAGGGCAACCAGGCCTTTGGCAGTCTCCATGGAATCGTAGAGTCTCTGTCCTTTTGGATTGGGGGTTTGCATATATAACTTCAAAGGAAGATATATATACAATTTACCGGGAAAACCCGCCAGGCCCGGAAGGGAACAACGGTATCCTGGACCATCGATGCTGAGAGGGTGCGGGGAGGAGAAGAAGTGGAGGACGCTACCAAAACACCTGGACTGAACCAGGCGTGTCCAGTATTATGATTATTATGTACAAAATTATTCAGGACCCTGTAAACGGGCCGATAAAAATAGATGGGGTATTCAATGAAATAGTTGATTCAGAATATTTTCAGAGGTTAAGGTATATCAAACAGCTGGGTTTATGCAATATAGTGTTTCCAGGAGCCAATCATACAAGATTCGAGCATTCGCTTGGCTCAATGTTTCTTGCAAAAGAACTCGTGGAGGCAGTGGGAATCAATAGTGATATTCCTGCCCTGGCTGCACTTTTGCATGATATCGGACATATGCCTTTTAGCCACGGGATAGAGGATGAGTTCCATAGCCTGTACAGTGTCGTTCATGAGGATATCACCAAAAAAATTATCACAGGATCAACCCCATATAATGATAGTACAGTACCTTATATACTTGAAAAGTACGGATACAATCCAGAGGATATTGCGGACGTTGCTACCGGTTCATCGAAACGATATCCATTGTTTTCTGAAATGATCAGCGGACCTCTGGATGTGGACGAGATAGATTATCTCAGAAGGGATGCACTTTTCTGCGGCGTAACAATGGGACAGATTGATTACAAAAGATTATTCAACACAGTCATGATAGATGAAAATAAGCTAATCGGGGTGGAAAAATCCATACCTACAATTGAATCTATTATAATAACGAGAATCCTGATGTTCAATACAGTTTATTTCCATAAAACATGCAGGATAGCACAGAAGATGCTCGGTTATGCATATATGGACATGGAAGGGAGAAGCATTGAGGATATCAAGCTAAATGATTTTGAATTCATGGAGAAAATTAAGAATAGAAATTCTTCCGTTATGCTTAAGCGCATAATAAATCGCCAACTGTATAAAGTGGCATACAGGGGTAGCTATAGCAGGGAAAGGGTAGCCGCCATAAAAAATCTTCTGGAAGAATTCAATGCCCATGACTATATAATTGATATAGTACCACCACTGTATTTTTCCGGGAAAGGCAGGATCAAGAATTATGCTACAGTGTATTACGGCGGTAAAAAGCAGGAAATCACAGAAGTATCCTCAATAGCAAGAGCACTTTCCGGAGAAATGGAAAACAGACAGATTCTTGTATCCTGTTCAGAAGGCATATATAGCAAAGTACAGAAAATTCTTGGGAAGTAGATGTAGTGTATAAAAATAGGTTGTAAACTTTAAAATAGATTAATTTTAAGTTATTTTATGGATTGGACTTTATCAGACTAAACATAGATGAAATATTGATTTGCTTACATTTCTGTTATAATGAATATTCAATGTTGGTATAAAAAGTATAAATAGTCATTATTACTATGTAGAACTAGTGAGTATGAATGAAACTTGAAAGGACCATAAATGAAAAAGGCCAAATCGTAATCCCTAAAGATATCAGAGTTAAGATGGGCTTAAAGAGAGGGACTGAAGTTGAATTGAATTTGGAAGATGGCAAAATAATAATAGAAGTCAAAAACAAACCAGAAGAGATAGTCAATGATTTTGCAAATGTACCGAAAAAGATACCAAATCTTAACTCAAGATCTATTAAAGATATACTTGATGAGGAATATGATTTACATAGATTCTAACGTCTTTATATACGCAGCGTTATCCCCAGATTCTGATGAGGATGCGATAAATTCTAAAAATATATTGAAGGCAATATTTGAGGGAAAAATATTAGCCTCGACGTCAACCCTGACCTGGGATGAAGTAGTGTGGGCGATCAAAAGGTTTGAAGACAGAGAAACTGCAATCATTGAGGGCAAAAAATTCCTTACATTCCCTAAACTCAAAATATTGAATGTGGGAGAAAAAGAATTGAGAACCGCTATCGATTTAATGAAAAAATATAGATTAGACCCACGAGATTCAATACACGTAGCCTGCTGTATAGAAAATGATATTGGCGAAATTGTTACCAACGATTCTGATTTTAATAACATAGTTGGAGTTAAAAGAATCCCGTTAAATAACGTTTTATAACCTAAACAAAAATTAATATTTAAAACATTTATATCACACAATGAAAAGTCTTTTAGATTGGTACAAAGAATTTCTGATTATCAGAGAAAATCTGGAAAAAACAGATACTGTCGACTTGTCAAAATTTAGTTTTATAGACACAGAACTTTTATTATTGGTTTTCCCATATTTAAGAGATAATATACCTTTAACGATACAAGATTCAAACAGTCCCGTAAAAAGTTATATAGACTTTATTACAGCCCATTATAATAGCTTGGAAGAAAACGAAAATTTTATGCCGGTAATAACTTTAAATGAAAATAATTATGACGATCTATTGGATCGGACATTTACCATTTTAAACTCAAAATTTGACATAAGAAATAAAAATGTGATTGGATACATAATAGGTGAATTATATACTAATATCAAAGATCATTCAAAATCAACGGAAAATTACATTGTGGTACAATATTATAAAAGATTAGGGCTTGAAATATCTGTCTATGATAATGGGATAGGAATACCGGGTAATTTTAAAGATCATTCGCTTCCATTCAAAAATGATTGCGAGGCCATAGAAAAGGCAATATTAGGAGAGTCAACAAAAAATTGTGGTAATATTGATCAAGCTGAGAGAGGCAGAGGATTACTATCCATAAACAATATAATGAAGAAAAGAAACGAAGATGAATTTATTATAATTTCAAACAAGGGTATATATCATTATTTAAATGGGAGCAAAAAGGTCTATGAATTACCTGAAAATT